>NZ_JMFY01000052.1:0-3861 GCF_000765165.1 Clostridium sp. HMP27
TTTATTATTTATTTAAAGCTTAATCTTATATTAGTAAGATATGGGTGTAGGTATTTTTGTGATATAATTATTGTAAAATAAGGTTAATTAATGGGAGGATAACAATGGGGAAGCTTGTAACAGATAAAGAGTATGAAATACACTTTTATGAAGTTGATTATAAGGGAAGAGCTTTGTTTACTAGCTTGATGAATTACTTTGGAGATATATCAAGTAAGCAATCTGAAGATAGAAATATGGGAATTGATTATTTGAAAAAAGTTAATATGGCCTGGGTACTTTATAAGTGGAATGTGAAGATACATAGATACCCAACTTATAGAGAAAAGGTTATTGCAAGAACAGTTCCTTATTCATTTAGAAAGTTTTATGCATATAGAAAGTTTTACATACTAGATATTGAAGGAAATGTGATAGTAGAAGCTGATTCGCTGTGGTTTTTAATAGACATTGAAACTAGAAAGCCTGTTAGGGTACAAGAAGAAATGTATACTGGTTACTGTTTAAGTAAGGATGATAATGAAATTATTGATATACCAAAGATTACAGCACCTAATGAAAGTGACTTTTGTAAAACCTTTGATGTTAGGTATAGCGATATAGATACCAATGGACATGTTAATAATTCTAAGTATATCTCATGGATATTGGAAGCTGTTCCATTAAACATAGTTACACAATATAGTTTAAGCAATTTAATTATAACTTATGAAAAAGAAACGACCTATGGAGAAGTTATAGATTCATGTGTTGAAGTACGTGAGGTAGATGGAAAGGCAGTATGTAAGCATAAAATTGTTGATAAAGAAGGAAATGAATTAACGGTGGCAGAGACTACTTGGACAAGATAGCAAAGGTTGTACTAGAAACTTTTAAGTAAAAGGAATAAGTATTAGGAATTGGGAAATGTGAAAATTTCACTTAAGTGAAATTTACTAAAAGCCTAGACCTAATACCTTAATCCTGAAAGATTAAAAATGCTTAATATCTTTTAAAGTGACATTCCTACCGTATAGCCACTACTCCAAGCCCATTGCAAATTAAACCCACCACAATCACCATTTACATCTAATATTTCTCCTGTAAAGAATAAATTTTTTATCTTATTAGATTCTAGAGTAATAGAACTAACTTCAGTAGTATCTATTCCGCCGCAAGTCACTTGAGAGTTTGCAAAAGAATTTGTGTCATATACATTAAATTTCCATGACTTAACAAGGTTTAATATGTTTTCTCGTTCTTTCCATGAAAGGTCAAAGCAAGGTTTATGTATATCGGTAATCTGTGCTTCTTTTAAAAGTATGGGTATCAATTTTTTATTTAATATTCCTATCAAAGACTCTGAAATACTTCTATATCCAAATACGCCAAAGTGGTTATCAAGAAACTCTTTCATACTTTCATAGTCCATATGAGGGAACATATCTACTTTTAAGATTATTTGTTGTTTGTTATATAAATCTCTGGAAATTAAACTGCTAATTTGTAGTATAGGGGGGCCTGATATTCCATAGTCAGTAAAAAGAAGTTCTCCATACTCTTTACGTATAAGAACGCTATTTGAAAAGGCTTCTACTGAGCCTTGGAATTTTATTCCAGATATAGCTTTTAGCCTAGGATAATCAAGCTTTAATTGCACCAATCCAGGAACCGGCGATATTATAGTATGGCCTAATGCCTTTGCTAAAGCATATCCACTGCCATCAGATCCAGTATTTGGAGCGGATGAACCACCACAACTAAGTACAAGTTTGTCGCAAGTATAAGTCTCAGATTCCTTTGTAAAAATTTTGAAAATGTTTTTTTCATATTTCACTTTATTTATTTTTGTATCTAAATGTATAGGTATATTTCGCTCTTCCAAAGCAAATCGTAATATATCTAATACAGATGAAGCTTGCAAGGATAAAGGAAACATTTTTCCTTCTTCTAGCTCTACTAGTGGTAAACCAATGGATTTAAAAAAGTTTAACGTATCGTTAACTGTAAAATTATTTAGTACATCCTTTGGAAAGTTATTATTTAAACTATGAAAATTTTCTATATTTGAATATTTATTTGTTATATTGCATCTACCATTCCCTGTGGTGAGTATTTTCTTGCCTATACGATTGCTTCCTTCTAAAATAGCTACTTGCAGTCCACGATCTTTAGAGGTGATAGCAGTCATAATACCTGAAGCACCAGCACCAACTACTATAATATCATAATGCATGATAGTTTTCTCCTTTTAAAGTTTATTTACCAATATAGTAAATCATAAATTTTACTTTATCAATTATATATTTTAAAAAATAGTAAAAAATAATTAATACAGCAATGATCTTTCAACATATAATAGTTCCAAATAATGTAAATAAAGGAGGATTTTTTTATGGACGGTCAAAATCTTTTAGAATATAAAAATTGGGTAGTAGTAGGAGATGTATTAAATAGTGAAAAATATGCTCATAGAATATTAAATAGCTTAAAAGAGCATGATTTTAACGCTGTAGGAGTGCATCCTAATAGTAAAGATGAAAGTGTGTACAGATCATTAAAAGACGTTCCTTACGGCATCGATGTTATAGATTTATGTATAAATCCTATACAAGGTGAGAAAATGCTTATAGAAGCTAAGGAATTGGGCATAGATAAGGTTTTAATTCAACCAGGGGCACAAAGTGAAGAAATATTGAGTTTTTGTAGAGAAAACGGTATTATAGCTATAGAGGGATGTGCATTAGTAGAACTTTCCTACTACAATAGAAAGAGGTAGATGCTTTAATGCTTACAATTTATGCGGTATCGGATTCTATAGCAGAAACTGCTGAACAGGTAGCAAGGGCTACAGCAATGCAGTTTAATGAAAATATAAAAGTAAAAAGAATAACTTATGTAAAAACCTTTGAGGCAGTAGATGATCTTATAGACAGTATAGATGATCCTGAAAATAGCATGATAATAAATACTATAGTTTTAGTTGACGTAAGAGAATTTTTAGTTGAAAGGTGCATAGAAAAGGGAATACGTATTGTAAATATATTAGGACCTTGTATTAGTACTGCTTCTAGAATTTTAAACAAACTTCCTGATTATAAGCCAGGGGCAGTTAGAGATATGGATGCTAAATATTTCAAGAAAATTGAGGCCATGGAATTTGCCATGCAATATGATGATAGTAAAGACAATAGTGGTATAAAACATGCAGATGTAGTGTTAGTAGGCCTATCAAGAACATCAAAAACACCACTATGTATGTATTTAGCTAATAAGGGTATAAAAGCATTAAATGTTCCTTTAATGCCTGAAGTTCCAATGCCAGAGGAATTACTTGAAATAGATAGTAAAAGGATAGTAGGACTTACTATAGAACCTATGAGATTGATAGAAATAAGGAAACATAGGATGGATAAGTTTTCAAGGCTTTCATCGGAAATACAATACGCAAATGCAGAAAGAGTACTTCAAGAATTAGAATTTGCAGATAAAGTAATGAGAAGATTAAGATGTAAAGTTATAGATGTAACAAAAAGAGCTATAGAAGATACAGCACTTTTAATAATGGAGTCTATAGGTTATATTGGAACAAAAGATCATTAATTTGTTTTAAAAAGTATAATTTTATAGAAATATTGATTTGTAGAAATATAGTAAAATCAGTACTTTAACGGGGAAAAAAATAAAAAATAAAAAAAAAATAAAAAAAGTTTTAAAAAGCTGTTGACACTTAGAAGACTTTCAGGTATTATATTCTATGTCGGGTGGCTGACACAACAAAGCAAAGCGCCCGACAAATAAGGCCCCTTGGTCAAGCGGTTAAGACACCACCCTTTCACGGTGGTAACACGAGTTCGAGTCTCGTAGGGGTCACCATTAATG
>NZ_JMFY01000053.1:0-1678 GCF_000765165.1 Clostridium sp. HMP27
AAAAATATTTAATAGTAGGTGGAGTTGCAGGTGGGGCATCCACAGCAGCAAGACTTAGAAGACTTGGTGAAGAGGATAAAATAATAATGTTTGAAAGAGACCCACATGTATCATTTTCAAACTGCTGCTTACCATACCATTTAAGTGGAACTGTAGAAAAATCAGAAGATCTAGTTTTAATGCATCCAAGTAAATTCTTAGCACAATACAATATAGATGCTAGAGTACACAATGAAGTGGTGGACATTAATAGAGAAAAGAGAGAAGTTACAGTTAAAAATGTATTAACTGGCGAAACATATACTGAGGATTACGACAAATTAATATTATCTCCAGGTGCAAAGGCAGTAGTTCCACCAATAAAGGGGATTGAAAATGTAAACTTATTTACAGTAAGAAATGTTGTAGATATAGACAAGCTAAATAGATTTGTAAAAAATACTGAAAGCAAAAATGTAGCAGTAATTGGAGCAGGATTTATTGGGGTTGAAGTTGCTGAAAACTTAAAGGAATCAGGTTATAACGTGACTTTAGTAGAAGCTGCACCACACATAATGAAAATATTTGACTATGATATGGCTCAGATACTTCACAAAGAAATGTTTGATAAGGGTGTAAATTTAATAGTTAATGATAAAGTAAACTCCTTTGAAAAAGATACTGTAGTTTTAGAATCTGGAAAGAAGATAGAGGCAGAAGCAGTGGTTATGGCAATTGGTGTAGCTCCAGAAACAGATCTTGCAGTTAAAGCAGGACTTGAACTTGGAGAAACAGGAGCAATAAAGGTAGATCAAAACTACAGAACTAATGATAAAGATATATATGCTGTTGGAGATGCTATAGAAGTTTATCATGCATTAGCAGGAGTTCAAACTAAATTAGCATTAGCAGGCCCGGCACAAAAGCAGGCAAGACAAGTTGCTGACCACATTCACGGAATGCTTGTATCAAACACAGGATTCATTGGTTCATCTGTAGTAAAATGTTTCGATTACAATGCAGCAGCAACAGGACTCACTGAAGAAATGATAAAGAACTTAAACTTAAACATTAAATATGAAGTAGTTAAAGTGATTCCAGGAGATAAGGTTGGTTTAATGCCAGGATGTGAACCACTGCACTTCAAGCTATTATTTGAAATACCAACTGGAAAAATATTAGGTGCTCAAGCTATTGGCAGAGGAAACGTTGATAAGAGAATGGATATAATTGCAACAGCTATTAAGTTTGGTGCAAAGATAAATGATTTAAGAGATTTAGAATTATGCTATGCGCCACCATTTGGAACAGCTAAAGATGTAGTTAACTTTGCAGGATATGTTGGTTCAAACTTATTAAATGGAGTATTTAAGCAGGTTCCGGACAGCTCAGTGAGAGAACTTGTTGAAAAAGGTGCTTATATAATAGACGTAAGAGAAAAACCAGAGTATGAGTTAAGCCACATAAAAGGAGCTAAAAACATACCACTTAGTGAATTAAGACAAAGAATAAATGAGATACCAAAAGATCAGCCAGTATACTTACACTGTAGAAGTGCACAAAGAAGTTACAATGCGGCAGTTGCTCTTCAACAATTAGGATTTGATAATATCTACAATATATATGGTGGATTTATGGGTATATCCTTCTTTGAATATTTTAATGATCAAACAACTGGAAGAGAAAAAATAGTTACAGA
>NZ_JMFY01000054.1:0-17618 GCF_000765165.1 Clostridium sp. HMP27
TTGTGAAAAGTCCTTCTTTATCACCTAAATAAAACTATGATATTATCTCGACATAGTATAAATGTTTTTCATATCCTCCATATCAAGCTTTTGAAATGCTCCAATAGTTCTCGTCTTGCCAAAGCTGCACTTATAAGCTAGTTCATCAATTTGTTTATCTGTTAATCGAACTCCAAGCTCGCTTATAGATGTTGGCATCTCTATGAAACGATAGAAGTTTTCCATTGCTTCTATTCCGTCTATTGCAACTTTTTCGGGATTTCTAAAGTCATTAGATATTCCCATTACATTTACTGCAAATTGCACAAAGCGTGAAATATTTGTCTTATACACATATCTAGCCCAGCTTCCCCATACAGCAGCCAATCCTGCACCATGAGCTACATCAAACATTCCACCAAGTTCATGTTCTAATTGATGGCATGACCAATCTCCGATAGAACCACATCCAGTTAAATCATTGTGTGAAAGACTTCCAGCCCACATAATTTCAGCACGTGCCTTATAATTTTCAGGATCTTTCATTAATATTTTTGTGTTATAAATTACAGTTCTCATTAGTCCTTCACTAATACTATCTGTAAGCTGCATACTTTCTACTGTGGTAAAATATCGTTCCATAGTGTGCATTAATATATCTGTACAGCCACTTGCAGTTTGATACTTTGGAAGCGTATAGGTAAGCTCAGGATTCATGATCGCAAATTTGCATCGCCCATATTCAGTGTTGCATGCTCTTTTTAACCAGCCTTCTTCATTCGTTATTACAGATGAATTACTCATCTCACTTCCTGCAGCTGAAATAGTAAGAACTGCTCCAATTGGTAAACATCCAATAGGCTTAACCTTACCTTCATACAAGTCCCATACGTCACAATCGTTCACCATACCGTATCCAATTGCCTTAGCAGAATCAATAACACTACCTCCGCCAACTGCTAGTATAAAATCAACACCTTCATTTTTACATAACTCAATACCTTCATATACTTTAGAAAGTCTAGGATTTGGAACTACACCTCCTAAACTTACATAATCAACTTCTGCATTTTTTAAAGAATCAAAAATCCTATCTAGTAGACCAGATTTTTTTGCACTACTTCCTCCAAAATGAACTAATACCTTTTTACAGTTCTGTGCCTTCACAAGAGCGCCAATCTTTGCTTCTGCATTCTTTCCAAAAACCACTTTAGTAGGTGCATAAAACTCAAAATTCCGCATTATTAACATACTCCTTATCTTCAATTTATCATATAACTTAAAATACTATCTAAATCTTTAAACCACTACACTAATTATACAATAACTTGGAATAATTTTGTTGTATTCTTCAATAAATTTACATTTTAAAGCAACATCCCTTATCTCTTATAAATTTGAATTTTTCTTCATACCAATTATTATGGCTAAATCTACAGTTATGGAAGATATATTTTTTTGAAATATACAATTTAAACTTTCAGTACTTTTTCCCCAGGTTAATGGTGTCATTTTAATGAAATGTGGTAAAAGTTCTTCATCCACAGCAAATTTATAGTTGATATTTTTAATATCCACTATATCTAATCTCTGACTGAAATAGTCAATTACTTTATTATTAGAATAATTGATAGCTTCCTTATCATTATAAATCGTTTCACGTAATTCTTTAAGATACTGTGATCCTGGAACCACCTTTATAACAATTCCTTTATCACTTAATATCCTATTAAATTCACTATAGTTAGCTGGAGAAAGTATATTTAAAACAACATCAAAACTCTTATCGTGAAAAGGTAATCTTGATAAATCTGCCACAGACCAAATAATATCAGTATTGTTACTTGCAGCAATGTTGATGCTATCTTTTGAAATATCTACTCCCACAAAAGTGTCCTTTGAATTTCCTTTTCTCCTTTTGAAAATATCGTAAATATGTGAACCTTCTCCACATCCTGCATCCAAAATAGTTATCTTTTCTTTACAAATGCGATTTCCATATTGTGAAATTATCTTTGATAACATCTCAATTAAAGGTTCATAAAAACCAGCCCTGCAAACTTTATGTCTTGATTCAAATAACTCCTTAGAATATACAGGAGCATTATTTGATGTTAATAAATTCAAATAACCTTTCTTAGATAAATCGAAGCAGTGTCTAGAATCACAAGCTAAACTATTTAAATCATTTATAGACATTGTTCCACTACATACAGGACATTTAAAAATTCTTTGATTTTTCTTTATAAGTTCTCTAGCTCTATCTTTTTTCTTAATACTATTTATACACATATTCTCAAATCCACCTCATTTAATAATTTGATGTGAATTCTTGAAAATGATCATTCTTAATTAACAAAATGGGTTGCAAATGAACATACTTCATCTGCAACCCTTATATACTCTTATAAAATATAGCACATTAAAAACTACATTAAAGTAGTTTCGCATTAATGCCTATAATAAGATACATATTAAAGTGTTTGAATGTTCATTGCAAGAATCCTCAAATAAGGTACAACAAATAAACCTAATGCAATAGGTATCTTTTACCTTATCTTTTATTTAGTTATTTAAATTAAACTAAATTACGGAATCTTATAAAAAATATGCCCACTCTTAACACTTCTAGCACCTCATCTTTTAATTTTTACTAATTATATCATGAACTTTATTAGTTATCAATAACTCTAGAATTCTTTTACTTGCTGCCCTCACATACTTTGAATATTGACCCAACTCTATCATTTAAATCAAAGTATCCTGAATCCATTAATATAGTTGGTTTAACTTTTAAAGCATTTGGCCTTCCATTTTCTAAGCACTCCTCATTGGCATATGCAGATACAATCTCACCAATAAACATTGTAAAATCAAACATAGGAATAGTCTGTATTACCTTACAAAGATAATTTACAGGACATTCCTTTATCAATGGTGCATTTCCTGCCTCATCATAAAATGATTCAAATACCTTTGATTTATCTACCTTATTACCAGAAACAGTTCCGCAGTAATCAGTTTTCTCAACAGACTCAGACGAAGGAATGTTTACACTGAAAAAGCCATTTTCCAGTACTCCTTTTGTTGTACAGTGGGTATTCTTTAATGAAATATAAAGTACTGGCTTTTGACTTACAACCCCATATGCTCCAATGGTAGCATAGTTTGGTTTTCCATTAACAGTAGCTCCTGCTAGAACGGCAATATATGGTCCAAATGGAATGTTTGATATCTTTTGTTTTCTCATTTTTATTCTCTCCTCTTTTAATCAATATTTGTTGCAACACTGAAAATTATAAGATAAAAGAAAATAAATTTATAGACTTTTTCTTTCCAATAGGATATCATATAGATAAAGTATGCCCCTTAGAAGGTGTACTCTTTTTTATTATTTTTATCACTAATGTAATAGGGATGAAAATAACAAATTAAAAAAGCACCTATTATCAACAGATGCCTCTTCTTTATAGTAATATCTAATTTTTTACTTTGCCTTATCATCCTTAGCAGGTGCTGAATACTTACGAACAACAAAAATTTCTACTCTTCTATTTCTTGCTCTACCTTCCTCTGTAGAATTATCGTACTTAGGCATATGTTCAGCATAAGCCTCAATTGATAATTTTCCTGAATCTATTCCCCCTGCGTCAGCCATAAAATTCATTACATTTATAGCTCTCATTGCACTTAGCTCCCAATTTGAATGAAATTTTTCATTGCTAATAGGAATGTTATCTGTGTGTCCTACAACTTTAACATTGTTATCTAATTTGTGAATCATGCTTGAAATTTGCAGAAGTAATGGCTCTACTTCTTTTAGCACTCTTGCATCACCTGAATTAAAAAGCACAACGTCCTGTATTGAAATTCCTAATCCTTCATCATTAAGGTTAAGTTTAACATTATCAGAATATCCCCTCTTTTTAATTTCTTGCTGCAGCGTTCCCATAACTTCTTTCATCTTCTTGTCTTCAACTACATTATCAGCAGTAGGCGCTGGCTTTGATTCATCAGCCACAAAGCCTGTACTACCATTTTCCGTCATCACCCCACTGCCACCTGAAAAAATAACATTAAAATCTTCACTAACACTTTTAAACTTTGCTTTATCAAGTTCACTCATAGCAAACATAACGATAAAAAGCGCCAATAAAAGGGTTAACATATCTCCATAAGGAATAAGCCATGATTCATCCACATGTTCTTCATGATGTTCTTTTTTCTTCCTCATCATTGATCTCCTTTAAGCATTCCCATTGCTCTTCTCAACGCTTATTCTATCTTTTGGTTTCAACATACCAAGTAATTTCATTTCTATACTTTTTGGATTTTTTCCTTCCTGAATACATAAAACACCTTCAAGTATAATACGCATATTAGTTACTTCCTCGTGGGATTTTCTCTTTAATCTAGTTGCAAAAGGATGAAGAATTACATATCCAAAGAAAATTCCATAGAGTGTTGCAACGAATGCAGCAGCTATCATATGTCCAAGTTTTTCAGTATCATTTAAGTTTCCAAGGGCACCAATTAAACCAATAACAGCTCCTAGAACTCCAAGCGTTGGTGCAGATCCCCCTGCTGTTGTAAAAATTGAAGCACCTGCACGATGCCTTTCTTCCATTTCTTCAATTTCGATATTTAAAACATCACTAATAAATTCCGGATCTGAACCATCTACTACCATCTCAAAGCCTTTTTTCATAAACTTATTGTCCAGCCCTTGTATGGTAGCTTCAAGTGATAATAATCCATTTTTTCGAGTTGATTGAGACATATCAACGATTTGTTTCACAATATCAGCTGGACTTTCCCCTTTTTTATCTTTGAAAAGAACGCCTATAATCTTAGGGATTCTGAGAAATTCATTCTTTGGAAACGAGTTCATTACCGCCGCAATTGTACCAACAATAATTATAATAGCAGCAGCAGGATTTAATAGTACCGCAACATCTGCACCTTTTACAATCATTCCGACAATTACTGAGAAAAAACCTATGGCAATCCCTAAAAGTAAAAAAATATCCATTTTATGCCTCCTTAATTCTTTCGTTATATATAAATTATGCTAAGTTTAAAAATCCAATAATTAGATCACTAACAATCCCCAAGAATAATTTAATCTTTAAGTAATAATTCGGCTAGTTTTATTCTAGCTTTAGATATAATTTACTAAACTTTCCTTTTATTATATCATTCTTGATAATATGTATCAATAATCGACATAAGATTGTCACTATTTGCAAAATATTCTTACATGACTCTTTCCAAGCACTTCTTTAGTTCCTTATGCTGTAAAATGACTAACTTTTCACTATGTGAAGACTCATAAAGAAAACCGGTCAAAGTGATATTCACTCTAACCGGCATATTTTCATAAATAATATACATTTAAATCGAAACATCCTTAGATGTTCCTTGTTTTCTCTGCTTTCTATCCAAATACCTGGTTGAATAAGATAAAGTTTTTGTAGGACAGGCATCTACACAGTGTCCGCATCCCACACATCTAAGCTCTTTAACCTCTTCACCATTCTCAGCTTTTTTCCTAATATCAATAGCCATAGGACAGGCCGAATTACATTTACTGCATTGCGCGCATTTTGTATTGTCTGTAGTAATCTTTTGACCTGCAGCTTTTCCCATAAGTCCTAAAACAGTACCTAAGGGACAATAATGACAATATCCCCTGCCCATGAAAGCTACCCAAAAAAACATAGCCATTAACAGTTCTCCAACTAAATACTTATAGTTCTCCATCTTACTAATTATATTGCTATCTCCAGGAACTGATATACCTAATGAAATCATTATCCAATATAAACTAAATAAAATGGAAACAAAAAGAAATATCCATCTTAAAATAGAAAAAATCTTAAGTGTCTTTGGCTTCACTTCGCTTGCTTTTCCAACTAACGGAAATGCTGGAGCAAACACTTCTGATGCAAAACCATTAAAAAGGCATAGGGTAGAACATTGCCACCGCCTCCCAAATAAAAGCGTTCCTAAAAGTACTAAAATGCACATAATAATATAAAATGCTAATGCAGTTGTTATCCCTGTTAAGCCCCATACAGGGAATCGGCTAGCATAAAAGTTAGATGTCGTATCTAATAATTGTAAGGGTGTAGTAGTCCACGGTAATGGCATCGTAAAAAAATACAACTCAGAGTTTTTTAAAAACAAAGGTCCTACTATATGAACAACCATGGCAGATATAATAAAGCCAATCAAATTTCTCTTTCTCATTGTGTTTATCTTAGAACCGCCCACTATTCTTAATGTAAGAAAGCTGCATATTATTATAAAAAGAGTTTTTATCCAATTTTCATAGAAATGCCAAAACCATGCAATAAACTTTGCTGTTGATTTTGGTGCATGGCTGGCATATCCATAATTTAATCCTGCAATTATAATACATAGACTAATATATATCCAAAGAATAGCTTTCAAAATTTTTAATTCCTTGCCTTTGCTATTATCCATAGCATTTCACCTCACATTCATATTTATCTATCTTGTATTATAATATTCTGACTACATCAGTACCATTACAATGACGACAAACTCGACCTTTAAAGTATCTCCACATATCCTTCAGTCCCATTTACCCTAATTCTCTGGCCATCTTTTATAAGCTTTGTAGCATTTTCAACGCCTACTACTCCTGGAAGGCCGTATTCTCGTGTAATAACTGCACCGTGAGTAGTAAATCCTCCTACTTCAGTAACTAATCCTTTTATGGTGACGAACAATGGAGTCCAACTTGGATCTGTAAACTGAGTCACAAGAATATCGCCATCTTCCAGCTTAGCTTCACCTACTGATAGAACTACCCTAGCACGACCTTCCACTATGCCAGTAGAAACAGGGATACCTGAAATTGCCCCTTTAGGTATATTTCCTGTTGAGAAGCTATATGGCGGAACAAATCCCTCGGAAGTAAATACACGTGGAGGAGTAAGCTTTTCATAACGAGCATAATTCTCTTTTCTTTCTACTATAATCGAATAGTCCAACTTGTTTGTCCTTACTACATCACGAAGTTCATCCAAGTACAAATAGAATATATCCTCAGCATTTTTGATAATTCCCTTTTCTGCAAGCTTGCGTGCTTCTTCCATAAGTGCCTTCTTATAAACCTGATAGCGTCGAACAATATAATATTTAGGATCTTCGCGGCATCCTATGAAGTTGCGAAGTAAGCTAATGCTCTTTCCAATCTTTTTCGCCTTCTTACTGCCTCCTGGCAAATTCTTCAAACGGAGGATGATCTCCTCTTCCTTATCCTTTGCTTCCTGTCTTCCCGCCTGGAATTTGATTCTATGCTCACCTGGCTTTAGAACACTAATATTATTAAGAAGCATAGGAATAAGCTGTGTAGGTTTTTCTTCGAAACGCTCTCTAGTAATATCTATCTCTCCGGGGCATCGCATTCCATATTTATTTAAAAACAGTCTAAATGCTTCACTTGTTTCTTTGCCTCCGGTCAGCCTTTCCATATCCTCAAAAAACTTCTCATCACCAGGATTCTGGGAAATATATTGTAGGATTTTTGGGTGTTTACGGATAATATCCGCTACATCACATAAAGCTAACCCCATCTCAGTAGTAACATTATGATCCAGGGATTTGGTAAGTGTATCAGCTGCATTCTTATCTCCCAACAATTTCTCAACTTTCTTATTGAGAGAGTCGTTAACCAATATTGCTGCAATTATAGCACCCAGCATTTTTGGATTATATGCCACCTTCAATAGTTTCTCACGATCCTTAACTATGAATTCAAAGACCTGATCTCCCGAAAGCTTGGAGAGTTGTTGCTCCATATCCATAACTTCTTTCTCAAATTCATTAGTTAATTTCTTAATAATTGAAGGGGCATTTTTTCTACTTATTTTTATTGTCTCGATAATAGAAGCTAAGGTAAAAATGCCCCCTTGTACATTTCTTTTACCCTTTGGAAGAGATGCCATAAAATTCTTATCTTCTATAAGATTTTTTATAGCACTCTGTATTAGTGGATCCTGCTTACCGCTTGCCATCACTAACCGGCTGCGCCCTATGGTCGAGGCCAGGTCATGGGTAATATCTGTGTAAACTCTACCTCCTATCTTCTCCATTGAGACTTCAGAAATCATTTCAAAGAAGGACATCCCCAATGGCTTAATAGCGTCCGTCATCATTTGCGTATGGCCAATTGACATATATACACGAGGTTTCTTGGAGCCTATTACCTTTGGAAGCGGAAACAATGTAGTAATAGAACGACTTTGAACAATATAAAACTCGTTATCTACAAGGCACCATTCTATATCTTGAGGAGATCCGAAATAGGATTCGATTTTCTTTCCTATAGCAGCAAGCTTTTGTATTTTATCATCTTCTAATACCTGTTCTTGCTGTCTGCCATTTTCAATTCTTATTTCTTTAGTGCCTCCACTTTGGTCAGTCCTGATTTCTATCTCCTTTGTTCCTATATTTTTTTTAGTAATCTTACCATTTACAACCTTATAAATATCTGGGTTCACCAATCCAGATACTAATGCCTCACCAAGTCCAAATCCAGCATCAATGGTAAGTGTCTTTCTATCAGAGGTCATTGGATCTGCTGTAAACATAATCCCTGAGGCTTCTGACATAATCATCTTTTGTACAACTACAGATAATAATACTTTTCTATGATCAAAACCATTTTGTATACGATACGTCACTGCACGATCAGTAAAAAGTGATGCCCAGCATTTTATTATATGTTGTATAACCTCATCCTTCCCCCTAATATTTAAGTATGTGTCCTGCTGTCCGGCAAATGATGCATGGGGAAGGTCCTCTGCTGTAGCACTTGAACGTATGGCATAGGCTTCATTACTGCCGTATATTAATAATACCCTAGTTATTTCATTTTCAATATCAACTCCCATTCTTAGGTTTTCAATAACTAAACGTATTTTCTTACTAATTTTTGAAATTTTGTCCCTGTCATCAGATTTTAATTCTCTTAACTTATCAATTAGCACTTTCAGATCCGCATTATTGTCAATGAATTTTTTGTATGCTTTAGTTGTTATGCAAAAGCCATCTGGCACTGATATTCCATCAACTTTTGACAGTTGTCCAAGGTTTAGGCCTTTTCCTCCGACAATCATGAGTTTTGTTTTATCTATTTCATTAAAAGTTAAAATATATGGTTTCATAGCATCCTCCATAATTCTTATAATATTTTAATATCCCAGTTCTCCTGTGCTCCATTCCTGTTAAAAAGGGTATGAAATAAAGTTTTGAAATATTTACACTTTTATTTCATAATATATCTAGAAAATACTATTGTCAATGTTTTTTGAAATATTGTTTATTATATTTCAAAACTATGTTATAATTGAATCTAGGTGATGAACATGAATGGATATGAAAAAAGAACAAAGATAAAAAAAGACTCTATCATTAGTGCTGCATGGGAACTTTTTTCTAAGAGAGGCATAACTGATGTTGGTATAAGCGAAATAGCTGCAAAGGCTAAGGTTTCACAGGTTTCCATCTATAATTATTTTGGCGATAAGAATACTCTTGCCAAGGAAGTACTTGTTTCTTATTTGGATAAAGCAATCAAAGGGTATGATGAAATACTAGAAAGAGAAATCCCTTTTTCTGAAAAGCTCAAAATTATTATGGATAAAAAGCATGAGGCCACAGCTGAATTAAGCCGCTCAGCTTTTAGCAAGTACGCATGGGGAGATAAAACTTTACAACAGGTATATAAAGAGGCTGCAAACTCAAAAGCAATCACAGTATACAATAAATTTATTGAGTTAGGTAAAAAAGAAGGGGCCATTGACAGAAGTATTCCAGACGATGCGATTCTAGCATTCCTTCTATCCTCAGTTTCCATTATTGAGCAGTCTGATTATCTTAAAACTAGTCCCGAATACAAGATGGGAATACTAAAGTTATTTTTTTATGGCTTGTTAGGAAAAGAAGAATAGTTAACTTTGCAGGTTGATCATAAATAAAAGCCCTTGAGTTTAATAACTATAACCAAGGGCTTATTTTTGTTTATATTGACCATTTTCCATAAATATCCCTATATGAGTATAATAGCTTTAGATATCAATGGAATTTAATAAAGCAATACTTTCTCAATAAATTCTTCTGCTTTTCTAAGGTCTTTATCATTTGGATGTCCTTGTGATAATCTGCCTATGATATCAAAAAGTTTAATATTAGTAAATTCCTTTGCCACAAAGCTGCCTTTACATGCAAAACTGCCCTTATTTATTGCTCCCTTTGATACCAATAACTTAATTAGCTTATTATTATAGAACTTCATTCCAATTCCACTGGTTGAAAATACAAAGATGTTTTTACCTCTTACATTTAATTTGTCAGCAAATTTAAATATCTTTGGTGACATACTTTCTTTGTACACCCCTGAACCAAATCCAATTAAATCATAACTTTCAATATCAACGTTATCAATATCTTTTATATTTATTAGCTCTGAATTAGATTTCTCAGCAAATATCTTTGCGATCTTTTCAGTGTTTTTCTTATAGTTAGAACAATATATAATCAAGGATTTCATAAATCATTCCCCCCGCTTAATTTTTCTCTAATTAAAATTATATCAGAAATGTGTCCATCCAACATTAGTAGTTGTTGCAAGCATACTTCCTTTTTCTACTCCGTTCCTACTTTTAGTGCCTCGCTCATAGAAACTGCGTTCACTTTTTTTGCACACATCAGCTTGCTTAGCTGATAGATTAGCATAATAGCTGTAAAGCATATAACTACATAAAGCGGACTAATAATAGTTGGCAAGACTAAGTTTATCATAGAGCCAAGATAACTGTATATTGCATTCATTGATGCCGTCATAACCGGAATACTGATAATAAATCCGGTCAATATGACAAAGGTAGAACTGTTTAATACCATGGACCGAATCTCACGTCGCTTGTATCCAAATATCTTAAAGAGAGAGATGGTGTTTTTGTTTTCCTCTATAATAAGCGAAATTACAAGATAGATGATAATGAAGCCCACAGCACAAGCGATAATGGTCATTGCCACCACCATGGAAACCATTGGTCCCAGCAATTCATCCATGGCATTAGCAGCCTCCTTCAGCGACTTTGTTCCTGAAAGCTGTTCATCAGGAATATCAAGCTTTTTTGTGCTCCAAAGTCCCATATAACTGTTTTCAGGAAGCCTGAGCTTTGAGTTAAATTCATTTATCGGTATGAAGATGAACTGTCCTGCATAGGAGTCTGCAACAGCATCAATATGAAAGACGTAAGACTTTCCATCCTGCTTGTTTATGAAACTTACGTTGTCGCCTTCTTTAATACCTAATCGATCAGCTAAAGGCTTTGTAATATTTGTCTGGTTATTAGAGAGTGGATTGCCTTTTTTATCCTTTAGTGTCAAAGTGCTCGAATCTGACTCTACACCAGTTGCGTAAAACTCAACTCCCTCGTTATTTTCAGGATAAAACCTTCCGGCAGCGAAAACCTCTGCACCTTCAGGCACTTTACCATATTGTAGTTTCTTGAAGGCGTATTCGTATTCAAATTTATAAGTACCTGTGGTGCTGTTTTTGAATGTATAATCCATAGAGCTCATAATTGTAAAACCTAAAAGCATCATTACAGATGCGCTGGTAACGCCTAAAAGCAGGAACAAAAGCCGTGAAATACTTCTAAGCTGCTCCCGGAGCTTAAACTTTGTTCTAAAACTAAATCTTTCAAGTTTAAGAACGCGTTCCAGGGCATTAACCTTGTTTTTTTGTTCGCTGCCTTTCATAAGTTCAGCGGGAGAATGTTTCAGTTGGGAACGAATAACTAAATAGCTGCTAATCCCCAGAAATAATATAGGAGTTATTATTCCTATCAAGACATTAAAAACACTGAGTTTTATGTCAATAACAGGAACATTGTAGTATGAAATCATAGCCATAACCGACGGTGCAACGGATGGCAACGCCAGCAAACTTCCCATCAATCCTCCTGCTAAAGCGAGCAGAAGAGGAACGGCCATATAGTGGTATATCAATTCACGCCGCCTGTAGCCTTGTGCGTAGAGTGTCCCAATAATCACCGAGTCATGACGTATCATACGCCATATCATAATGCCGATAATTAGGCAGCAAAGAAAAAACATTGCCGTGGGCAGAGGGACGCTCATCGTCTTTAGGCCGGTTATGGAAGCCCAAGCCGTTCTTGCGCGCTTGTTATTCAAAGTATCAACCCAATCGGATTCTGTTATGCCTTCTGCATGCAGCATTTCTCTAAACTCCACCGCCTGCTTATTGAGGCTTTGCTCTCTGTCATTAAATCTAACAGAATAAATTGTGGTAAAGTTATCAATACCCTCAAGCACATCTCGATGCGTAACACCAACACCGAAATTGTTAGGTGAAACCATGATATCATTCACATTCTTTAAGGGATAGATATAGTGGGGTAGTGACACAAAGCCCACTACAGTGAAGGTTTTGCCTGCAGCTTCTATTTTGCTTCCCACAGCATAGTGATTTGCTTTTGCAAAGGCAGGGTCAAGCAATATTTCTTCCTGCCCCAAAAGCTCTCGCACCTCTATTACAGCTGGGATGTTTAGTTTTTCTGTTTTACTGAGCAATCGCAATGTCAACGTGTCGGAAAGTTCAGCGTCGAAGCTTTTGGACTCTTCAATTATTGCCTTAGCCTCTTTCTCTAATTCAGCAACATTCCCAATAGGCTTATCAGTCCTAAAGGATAGATCTTCTTGGTTATGCCCCTCTGTAAATGTAGTTACCAAAGTTCCGAGATTCTGAGAAATCTCCATAGAAACTATAAAGGTATAGCTTCCGAGCAGGATTAGTATAAGAACACCAAGGTATCGTAATTTGTTTTCTTTCAATATCCTTAAAACCCTTTTATTCAGTACCATTACCACTCAATCCTTTCTGCTGAAATAATGCTTTGATTAATTGCTTCATCAACAATTTCCCCACTTCTCAGCTTAAAGACCTTGTTTGCCATAGCCGCAATGGCAGAATTGTGGGTTATCATCAAAATGGTTGTACCATATTTTTCATTTACCTTTTGTAAAAGCTGAAGTATACTGCGAGATGTTTGATAATCAAGAGCACCGGTTGGCTCATCGCATAGCAGCAGTTTGGGATTTTTGACAATTGCCCTGGCGATGGAGACCCTCTGTTGCTCACCGCCGCTAAGCTCCCTTGGAAAGCGGTGCTTTTTATCCTGCATTCCCACCGCCTCTAAAACTTCGTCAATATTTAAAGGTGATTTGCTTATATTAGAAACTACTTCAATATTTTCTCCCACTGTAAGGTTAGGAACAAGGTTATAGAACTGAAAGATGAAGCCAATGTCCTTTCGTCTATAGTCCGTCAACTGGTCGTCCTTCAAATTGTTTAACTCGACTCCGTCAATGAAGACACAGCCGCTGTCTCCCCGGTCAATTCCACCAATTATATTCATCAGCGTGGACTTTCCTGAGCCTGAAGGCCCGAGGATTACACCAATCTCTCCCTTGCCAAGCTTCAGTCCAATTCCCTTTAAGACTTCAGTTCTAACCTCCCCTGATGTGTAGACTTTTTTTAAGTTTGAAACATCAATGAACATATTATTATTCCCCCTTTTTATAAAAACAACGTTCTAATATGTCAAAATACTCGTCCCATTCCTCAAGCATTTCCGTGCTAATATCTTTATAAGAATTTAGCCTATTTCTTTGCTGCTCTGAAAAACTCAGCATTGTCCAACTAATAATATTCATCACTTTTTCAAAATCCATATCATCACGAAATTTTGTCATATCTATGTTTTTAAATCCTCTTTCAAACCCGTTTTCAATGACATGTTTACATATTTCCTCGATTTCAGATTTTACTTCTTCGGAGTGTTCATTACCAGCAGCCTGAATAAATTCAAAGGCCTGCGGAAATTTCTTCATGATTTTAAATTTTATTAGTCCTATTTCCTTTGTTCTTTTAAAAAAATCTGTTTCATTATAGTTAATTTCATCATAGATTTTATCTATAATCTCAGTTATGCGTTCAAACAAGTATAAATATAAATCCTTCTTACTCTTAAAATAGTTGAATAATGATCCTTTAGATATATTCGCTTCTTTTATAATCTCATTTGTAGAAGCCCTTTCATAACCATTTTGTGCAAACTCTTTAAGAGCTGCGTTAATTATGCGTTCTCGCTTCTCCGTTTCCAAGCTATAAAATTTCTGATATATATTAATCACCTCATTTCCTTAGTATCAACAACCTAATGACCACTGTGGTCATATTTTATATATTACATCTAGTGACCAGAATGGTCAAGAAAATTTCTTAAAATTTCTAAAATAAACCTTTACTTAATAAACAAAGTTTATTTTCTACTTTGCATATTTTTATTTTTGTATACAAGTTAGACCCTAAAAATAAAAATCCCCTCAAACTGATCAGTTTGAGGGAACATAAAATACACTTCAATATGAACTATTCAACTTGCAACGTGTGTATCACTTTTTTACTTATTATTTCTCCGCCTCTTCATCATACAGGCTAAATTCTTCTGGAGAGATACCCAAAGTTCTAGCTATTAAATTTCTCAAAGAAAGTAAATACTGACGGTGCTTTCTTTCATCATGCAAATACTCCTCATAGGATGTACTTTGTACCACACTAGTAACTGTCCGTATCAAAATATCTGCAGTCTCATGAGGATAATCCACATGAAACACTCCCTCTTTAGCTCCCTGATCAATGATCTTAGCGAAAGGCTCTACCATTTTCTGTGACATTGCTAAACTATATTTGTACTGTGCAACATCAGATTGTAAGATACTAGCCAAGAGTGTTGCATATTCTATTTTCGTACTTTGAAACTCGGATTTCTTTCTCATGAACAGCTTAAACTTTTCTAGTGCATCGAGTCTATTATCCTCTACAGTGGGCATCAGATATTCTATTGATTCTTCAATGATATTGTTGATGCTTTCAGAAAGCACTTCATCTTTTGATTTAAAATAATGATAAAAACCTCCCTTTGAGATTCCGCTCTCTTTCAAAATATCATCTATACTGGTTTGTTCGTACCCTTTATCTAAAAAAAGCTTTTCTGCAACTTTCAGTAGTTCTTTTTTCTTGTTTTCATGATTATCTGCAGATCTTGCCATAATATTTCCTCCTAATCAACAATCATATTCATTAAAGCTTTGTATCCCTTAGGGTTATTTCTTACCATATTGTCAATTAGATAAAGCCATACCCTTGGCTTTTTAACTGTCATATAAAATAATATATTGATAGGCTGTGAGACATAGGGCAATACGCTATCCGTATGGGTTAATATAAACTGTGTATTACTTAAATATCTTGCGTATGCCCCCAAATAAAATGACTTTGCCATAAAATATATAGCATCAAGGTAATTTTCATTCATTAAAGGAATTCCTTTACTATCCTGAGGATGAATCATCACTGGTACTTTAATGTTAGATAACCTTTTTAATATAGCGTCATCTAAAAATTTATCAAATTTTGTTTCATTTATATTGGTTGACAGGGTAATGCCATCAAGTTTTAGCTCTTCGAGGCAGTAATCTATTTCACTAATGGTATGAAGCGGTTGATTTATATCCACTGCTCCGAAGGCCCCAAAGTGTTGGGGGTTCCCATTGCGAATTTTTGAAACCTCCTCATTGTAAACCCTTAAAATGCACATAATATCTTTTCCTGACATCTGCCATAATTCTGGCAAGTCAAAAGATAACATCACTTTATTATATCCTTCTTCTCTCATCCATTCCAATGTTTCTTCTTCATTCCAAAGCTTTAAGTCACTTAACTCAAAAGATGGTTCTATAGATTTTATTGTTTCCACTACCCTTTTCGGAACACAGTGATAGTGGTACTTTATTTTTTTAGATTGTTTTTCTGACTTATAATCTTTAATAATTATAGGCGTCTGATTTTCTTTACTTACTGGTACTTTACTTTGAGCAAATAATCTCTTGGCATTTCCCATAAATATATCTTCGATTTCATTTTCTTTCAATCCAAGCTTTTCATCTAATTGGCTGTAACTCTTGATTAATACTGTAGCTGCCATTTTATTGGCCCATCCAATATCACTGCCAAATAACACATGCTGCCCATCAGAAAAATTAAGAAGCTGTGGAATTTGTTCATCATAAGCCTTTGAAGCGGTATCTAAAAAAACCTGGGACTTCCACTGCTTAAGCTCAGCCTCAATGTTTGGATTTTCATCTTTAAGGGACTGTACGATGCTTTCATAGAGGGGTGATAATATACCTCCCCCATGAGATAGAATCCATCGTATGTTGGGATAATCCCTGTGATAACCACTTTTAATAAAGTCAATGACTGTTCTTGTTGTATCGTTTTGCCATAAATATAAAGGATTTAAAAATCGATGATCATCTCTATGAGTTATTCCATTAGGATGTACATATATAATGGCATTGCGTTTGTTAAGTTCAGAATAAAATTCACGATAATTCTTATCTCCAAGATATTTGCCATTTACATTAGACATTAAACCAATACCGTCAAGTTTCAAAATATCTAATGCATACTCTACCTCCCTAAGTGCACTTGTAACATCTGGTAAAGCTACCGATGCAAATCCGCCAAATCTTCCTGGATAATCCTTTACCATTTTAGCAATATACTCATTGCACCTTCTGCTAAGTTTTTCGCTATATGCTGCGTCCTTAAGAAAGATACCTGGAGCAGATATTGACACAAAAGCTTTTTCAATTTGAAGAGTATTCATCATCTTTAAGGATGATTCCGGGGTCCATTTTGGCCATTTTAGAGTATTAAACTCCATCATCCCCATTTTCTTCATTTCTTCTACGTAGAAATCTGGTACAATATGGTGATGTATATCCCATTTTAAATATTTTTTTCCTTTCACTACAACCCTTCCTTTATATCTCAATGTGTTTTAGAATAACTGCAATTAATATACCGTCGTCGGTTTATTAATATTGTACACCTGATGCAAATATTCTGTCAATTATTTATTTTTCTTTTTATTCATTTGTTTAATTGTGCATAAAAGTTAGATACACTAAAGCAAAATTCCCTCAAACTAATCAGTCTGAGGGAACATAAAACACATACTAAATTGTCAATGCTTCAGATTCGATTATTTGCCGTACCCATCTTTTTCAAAATCCCTAACTTTCTTCATCACCAAATCCTCTAATTGCTATAAATACTTCATGAATATTTATAGCAATTTCTTTAGTCTTTAATTAACTTAACCGTCACGAGACAGCCTGCAAAGCAAAGCCCTATTACCAAATAAAAAATAAAATAATAATTCTTAAAGATATCTAAAATTAATCCAGATCCTGATACACCTAAAATAGCTCCTATTCCATAGGCCGTAAATACAACTCCATAGTTTTGGCTATAGTGCTTTGCTCCATACAACATTTCTGTGGCAGTTGGAACTATTGCAAGTGGAGCTGTGACCAATGGTGATACTGCAAAACCTAACAAAACAAGTCCAATAACAAATCCCTTTTTTTCCGGGAACCATTTTGTTACTATTGCTAAAGGAACGCCATAAGCTATACCAACTCCTGCACCGCCAATAACC
>NZ_JMFY01000055.1:0-39682 GCF_000765165.1 Clostridium sp. HMP27
ACTCCTGTCACCTGCACCATATATGATTTGTTATAGTGGTTTAAGGAAATTAAGGGATATCAAAATCTATGATTTTGATGTTTTATATTTGCGGGAGTGGCTCAGTGGTAGAGCGTCACCTTGCCAAGGTGAACGTCGCGAGTTCGAATCTCGTCTTCCGCTCCAATATGCGGGTGTAACTCAATGGTAGAGTGCTAGCCTTCCAAGCTAGTTACGAGGGTTCGATTCCCTTCACCCGCTCCAAATTTTAAAAAGTTAGATGCGCTTTAAGCGCCCATAGCTCAGCTGGATAGAGTGACGGACTTCGAATCCGGAGGTCGCAGGTTCGACTCCTGTTGGGCGCACCATAAAGTATAATATAGGCATTACGTAAGAGGTTGATATATAAGAGTTTGTAAAACTTGAAAAGGTTTTACAAACTCTTTTTTATTTTAGTATATATTTATATTAGTATGCGAATATATTGTTAAATTCAAGTTAAGTTTTTAACTTGAATTTAATTACTTTCTATATTATAATTATAGATAACGATTACAGAATAAGGTTGGTGAAAAGATGAAGGCGTATACATCACTTTTTTTAAAGGAAATATCTGATAGAATAAATTTTCTAATAAATCTTTATAATATTTCAGAAAATAAAATGACCTTATCTGATAATGTTATATCTGATTTCAATATAGCTATTTTAAAAAGAAAAGGATATATAATGGTAGGAGAAGAGAATTCCTATAAGATTGCATATCTAACTGAAAAAGGAAGAATTCTAGCGAAAGAAAATATAAATTATGATAATGAGTTAAGCATAAGTATTTGTTAATTATAAAAATAATTGGAGACTATTAGTAGACCACTAATAGTCTCCAATTGTTTTTATAATATATAATTTGGGATGAAAGAAAGATGTAGTGAAACTGTCATATACAATTTTGAATATTACGAAAAATACATTGGGGAAAATTATTTATTGCGATAATTGTCGGTTTTTGTTATTATATACATGGTAAATGAAATATTATGCTAAGTAATGTATCAGGAGGTTGATGAAAATTGCAAATTAAAAAAATGTCTAATACAACTAAGATATTAATTGCATTAATTATGGGTATTGCTTTTGGAATAATATCTAATTTTGCTTTTTCGGATCAAGTTAAATTAGTTTTAAATATGTGGATATTAAAGCCTGTAGGAAATGTTTTCTTAAGGGCTATTAAAATGCTAGTAGTTCCTTTAGTTATGTTTTCTTTAATATGCGGAGTAACTAGCATAAGCGATATGGGTAAGCTGGGTAGAGTTGGAGGGAAGATATTTTCTTACTATATGTTAACTACAGCCATAGGAGTAACAATAGCATTATTTTTTGCCAATTTGTTGAAGCCGGGCCTTGGAGTAGCTTTAACTGCAGGAAGTAGTGAAATAAAAAGTGCTGCTCCACCTTTTATTATGGATATACTTGTAAATATGGTTCCTACTAATCCAGTAGAGGCTATGGTAAAAGGGGACATGCTTCAAATAATAGTATTTTCTATTGTATTTGGTATAGCTGTCAATATCATAGGAAATCCAGTAAAGCCCCTTGTTAATATTTTAAATCAAATAAATGAAGTGTTATTAAAAATGATAGGATTAATTATGAGCTTAGCTCCTTATGGAGTATTTGCACTTATTTCTAGTGTAGTAGCTAGCCAAGGTATAAAAGTTCTATTACCACTTTTAAAATACTTCTTTGCATGCGTATTTGTAATGATAATACACGTAGTTGTGGTATATGGAGGAGCATTAAAGGTTTTAGGAGGTTTAAGTCCTGTTAAATTCTTTAAAAAGTTTTGGCCAGTTATGATATTGGCTTTAAGTACCTCTAGTAGTAATGCTACTATACCAATGAATTTAGATACATGTGAAAAGAAACTAGGTATTTCAAAGCCTGTAGCAAGTTTTACAATTCCATTTGGAGCTACTGTAAATATGGATGGAACTTCAATAATGCAGGGTGTGGCAGCGTTATTTATTGCTCAAATGTATGGGATAGACTTAAGTGTGCAACAGCAGTTAATGATAATACTCACTGCAACATTAGCGTCTATTGGAACAGCAGGGGTTCCAAGTTCTGGAGTAGTAATGCTCTCTATGGTACTTCAACAAGTAGGACTTCCGCTAGAGGGAGTGGCTTTAGTGTTAAGTATAGATAGACTTGTAGATATGGCAAGAACTGCAGTAAATATCACTGGAGATGCTGTTGGTACATTAATTGTAGCCAAATCTGAAGGTGAGATTGATTTAGAAGTATTTAATGATATGGATAAAATTAAACAAGTAGCTTAATATAAAAATGGCACAATCATCACTTTGTGATGATTGTGCCATTTTTGTAGAAATAATAAAATACTTAGTAAAGTGAAATTTGCTGATTTATAGCGAAATCATGCAAGTAATGCTTGCTTTTTATTAAGAAGTATTGTATTATATTTTTAACAAAGTAACTAACGAACATTATACCCAAATTAAAATAAAATATTCGCACTCATATATACTTAGAAATAGGGTCTAAGTGTTTCTACCAGGCAACCGTAAATTGCTGGGCTATGGGTGTTTATTGAGCTAATATTGTTGTTTTTTAATGTAATTAGCTTTTTAAACTCCCAAATTTTTTTGGGAGTTTTTATTTTTTATAGTAAGTGCTTAAAATAGATTGAAGCATATGGATTTGTTGATAAATCATATATGGAGAGGAATGAAAAGATGAATAAGTTAGTAGATAAAATTATTCAAGAAGGTAAGGTTATAGAAAATAGAATATTAAAAGTTGATAATTTCTTAAATCATCAAATTGATGTAGAATTGTTTAATTGGATGGGAAAAGAATTTAAGGAGAGATTTAAGGATAAAGATATAAATAAAATAATGACTTTAGAAACCTCTGGGATAGGTATCGCATGTATAGTAGCTCAATATTTTGATAATGTACCAGTGGTATTTGCAAAAAAGCATTCAGGTACCAATATGGATACAAGTGTTTATGAAGCAGATGTATATTCTTTTACAAAAAACAAGGATTATAAGATAAGAGTTTCTAAGAATTATCTGCACAAAAATGATAAAGTGCTTATAATAGATGATTTTTTAGCTATGGGAAGCGCTTCAGCAGGACTTATTAGTTTATGTGAACAAGCAGGGGCAGCTGTAGAAGGAATAGGCATAGCAATAGAAAAGAAGTTTCAACAAGGAAGGCAAGAGATATTAAGTAAGGGAATACGATTAGAATCCCTAGCGATAGTTGAAGCATTAGAAGATGGAAAAGTTGTATTTAGCGAAGAATAGTAAGCTTTTAATTTTGATTCTAAATAAAATTTTAATATAAAATTTATATAAGGGGGAATATTAAGATGAAAAAGTTTAAAATAACATCTTTATTATTAGCATCTGTAATGTGTATAGGTTTAGCTTTAACAGGGTGCGGTAGCAGCAAAAAAGAAGCAAATACTCAAAATGCTACATCAGACAAAAAGGAGGCAAAGGTAGGATTTATATATGTAGGGCCTGTTGGAGACGGTGGATGGACATATTCTCATGATGAAGGTAGAAAGTATTTAGAAAAAGAGTTAAAGGTTCCAACTATTTATAAAGAGTCTGTTAAGGAAGATACTGCTGAAGTACAAAAGGTTGTAGAAGATATGATAAATCAAGGATGTAATGTGATAATTGGTACAAGCTTTGGATTTATGGATGGAATGGAAAAAGAAGCTCAAAAACATAAGGATATTAAGTTCCTACATGCATCAGGATACAAGTCATCAGAAAATATGGCCAATTACTTTGGAAGAATATATCAGGCAAGATATCTTTCAGGTATAGTTGCAGGAATGAAAACAAAGACAAATAAAATAGGATATGTAGGAGCATTTCCAATTCCAGAGGTTGTAAGAGGTATAAATGCATTTACACTAGGAGTAAAGTCCGTTAATCCAAAGGCAGAGGTTTCGGTTAAATGGACAAATACTTGGTATGATCCAGCAAAGGAAAAGGAAGCAGCTAAGGCATTACTTGCAGAAGGATCAGATGTAATAACTCAGCACCAAGATACAGCAGGGCCACAGCAAGCAGCAGAGGAAAAGGGAGCATTTTCTATAGGATATAACACTGATATGAAAGATAAAGCTCCAAAAGCATATATGACAGCACCTATATGGAACTGGGGACCATATTATGTTGAACAGGTAAAGGCAATTAAAGAAGGAACATGGAAGTCACAAAACGTTTGGGGAGGTCTTGAAACAGGTATGGTAGCACTTGCTCCATTAACTGAAAATGCACCATCTGGAGCAAAAGAAGCAGTTGAAAAGGCTCAGAAGGAAATAATGGACGGAAAGAATAAAATATTTGTGGGACCAATAAAGGATCAAAGCGGGAATATAAAAGTTGAAAAAGATAAGGTTATGACAGATGAGGAATTATTAAGCTTTAATTGGTTTGTAGAAGGTGTAAAGGGTCAATTAGCAAAATAAATAAAAGCATAGGTGATGATTATGAATAAAACTGTTCCATATATAGTTATGAAAGATATAAATAAAAGCTTCGGAAAAGTCATAGCAAATAAAAATATAAACTTTAAAGTTCATGGCGGAGAAGTTCATGCTCTTTTAGGGGAAAATGGAGCAGGGAAGAGTACTTTAATGAATATGCTGTCTGGGGTTTATACTCCAGACAGCGGAAGCATTTATGTACATGGTAAAGATACATTTTTTTCATCTCCTAAGGATTCCATAAACAATGGAATAGGAATGATATATCAACATTTTAAATTAGTAGACAACATGACGGTATTTCAGAACATAATAATAGGACAAAAGAATAGCTTTTTTATAAATAAAGGGGCGGCATTAAATAAAATAAATGAAATATGCCATAAGTTTGGAATAGATATTTCATTAGATAAATTAATAAAAGACATGTCTGTAGGAGAAAAACAAATAGTAGAAATAATTAAGGTCTTATATAGGGGAGCAGATATACTTATATTTGATGAACCAACTACAGTTTTTACCCCTCAAGAGGTAAGTAAGTTATTTAAAATAATAAACAAAATGAGAGAAAATAATTGTGCTGTAATTTTCATATCTCACAAAATGGATGAGGTTATGGGAATATGTGACAAGGTAACTGTTTTAAGAAAAGGGGAAACAATATCGACTATTGATATAAAAGAAGCTTCTCCTAAAATATTGGCAGAGCTTATGGTTGGAAAAGCATTAAATCTATCCATAAAAAGAGCTGATGTAAGTTTTAAAGAAGAACTTTTAAGTGTAAAAGATCTAGTAGTTTTAAATGAAGAAAAAGCTAAAGCAGTAAAGGGAATAACATTCAATATTAAAAAGGGAGAAGTCGTTGGAATTGCAGGGGTAGCAGGAAGTGGTCAAAAGGAAATATGCGAAGCAATATCTGGGATATATCCTATAGAATCTGGGGAAATAACTATGGAAGGTGAAAACATAGTTGGACTTTCACCAAGAGATATTATTAAAAAAGGTATAAGCATGAGTTTTGTACCAGAGGATAGACTTGGTATGGGACTTATAGGTTCAATGGATATAGTGAATAATCTTCTCTTGAAATCCTACCATAAACAAAAAGGATTTTTACTTAGAAAAAAAGAAGCTGAAGAAAAGGCAATTAACATAAAAAAAGATTTTGATATAAAAACTCCTAGTATATATTACCCAGTGAAAAATCTTTCAGGAGGAAATATTCAAAAGATACTTTTAGGAAGAGAATTAGATTTGAAGCCAAAACTTCTTATAATGGCTTATCCAGTTAGAGGGCTTGACATAAATACATGTTATACCATATATAACTTAATTGATGAACAGAAAAAGAGCGGAGTATCTACGTTATATGTAGGTGAGGATATAGATGTTCTTATAAATTTATGCGATAGAATCATTGTACTTTGTAATGGAGAAGTTACAGGGGAGCTTAAAGGCACAGAAGCTACAAGGGAAAAGATAGGATATCTAATGGCAGGAAATAAAATAGAAGGCGAGGAATACGAAGTTGTTTAAAATAATTAAGGTAGAAGAAATTACAACTAAAAGAAGTATACTCATAACATGTATTTCTATAATATTAGCCTTTTTGGTAGTAGCTGCATTTATAAGCATTTTAGGGCTAAATCCTATTGAAGTATATGGAGCAATGATAAAAGGATCCTTTGGCTCTTTATATAGTACCAAAGAAACCATAGTAAAGGCTATTCCTCTTATAGTAACTGCCCTTGGAGTTTCTATAGCATTTAAAATGCAGTTTTGGAATATTGGAGGAGAAGGTCAAATAGTTATGGGAGCCCTCTTTTCATCATATTTTGCATTGAATTTTTCTGATATGAATAAGTTTTTACTATTAACCATTATGGCTATAGCAGGTATGGTAGGTGGAGCGATATGGGCATATATTCCTTCAATTCTGAAGTTTAAATTTAATACCAATGAAACAATAGTGACTCTCATGATGAATTATATAGCTTTAAAGTTTGTTACTTATCTTCAGTATGGACCATGGAAGGATCCTAAAGCTCAGGGCTTTCCTAAGATAGCTAGCTTTAGTGATAATGCAGTGCTTCCTGAAGTTATGGGAGTACATTTAGGATGGATTATAGCTTTAATACTAATTATAGCTGTGCATATTTTTATAAATCATACTAAAAAGGGCTATGAAATATCAGTTCTTGGAGAAAGTGAAAAGACAGCTATTTATGCAGGAATCAATATAAAACGAACACTTATTGTAGCAATGCTTTTAAGTGGAGGATTATGTGGGCTTACAGGGATGATTCAAGCTTCTGCAGTAAGTGGAACTTTATCCGTAGAAGTATCAGGGGGAGTTGGATATACTGCTATAATAGTAGCTTGGCTTTCAGCTTTAAAAGCGCCAGTTATACTAATCGTTGGTGTATTATTTGCGGCTCTTTTAGAAGGAGGAGCATTTATACAAACAGCCTTTGGAATACCTGAAGCTGCAGCGTTAATATTACAATCAACTATACTTTTCTTTGTTCTAGGAAGTGAATTTTTTATAAAGTATAAGGTGTTGAGAAAAAATACAGCGAAAGTACTTAAGGAGGCAGCTTAATATGGATATGATAATTTCTTTACTTCAAGCTTCCATAGTAGCCGGAACTCCACTCCTATTTGCAACTTTAGGAGAACTTATTTCAGAGAAATCTGGTAACTTAAACCTTGGAGTAGAAGGCATGATGCTAATGGGGTCGGTTATAGGATTTATGGTTGGAATTAAAACACAAAATCCTATAATTGCAATGCTAGGTGCAATGATGGCAGGAGCTTTAGGAGCACTTATATATTCATTTTTAACAGTATCTTTAAGAGCAAATCAAGTAGTATCAGGTCTTACATTAACCATATTTGGAACGGGATTTTCAAGTATGGTAGGAAAAAGCTTAATAGGCCAAGTAGCGCCAGATGCTATAAAAGATTTCTTTAAACCTGTATTTGTTCCAATACTAGGACATATTCCGGTTGTAGGTGAAGTGTTTTTTAGACAGGATTCATTTGTGTATTTAGGATATATATTAGCAGTTACAATGGGAATATATATGTATTGTACTTCAAAAGGATTAAATTTAAGAGCTGTAGGAGAAAATCCAAAGTCTGCTGATGCAGCAGGGATAAATATAAATTTATATAAATATATCCATCTGCTTATAGGAGGAGCTTTATGTGGTCTCGGGGGTGCATATTTATCATTAGTGTATGTACCAGCTTGGCAAGAAGGAATAACTGCGGGAAGAGGATGGATAGCTGTAGCCTTAGTTATATTTGTATCTTGGAATCCATATAAGGCATTACTAGGGGCGTATGTATTTGGAGCATTGGATATAGTAGGCTTTAGAATGCAGGGGTTAAATATAGCTATATCTCAATATCTAATAGATATGATGCCATATGTGGTTACGATAGTTGCTATGGTAGTGGTTTCTGCTAAAAAGTCGATTAACAGTTTACCCCCTAAAGGACTTGGTGTATCATATTTCAGAGAAGAAAGATAGAAATTATACTTGACTTTTAGTGAGACAAGTGATACTCTTTTTACAAAGATAATATAAATATTTTCCTTTAAGAAAGGTCCCGTGAGACCTGGAAGGAATGGTAATTAGTATGTATAAAATTAATTATGTTATAAATTAATTTTATATTATGTGCGGACTATACCTTCCTTTTGATAAAAGGAAGGTTTTTTTATGCCTTTAAGATAGTACAGTGATACTAAAAAGGAGGAGATTAATAATGATAAATGTAAGAAATTTAATTGACCCAACTGACTTTTCAACAGATGAAATAAATGAAATTTTAGTACTAGCTCAAGATATGGAAAAAAATCCAGAGAGGTATTCAAATCTATGTAGTGGCAAAATACTTGCCGCACTATTCTATGAACCAAGCACTAGAACAAGATTAAGTTTTGAAGCAGCAATGCTAAGATTAGGAGGAAGAATTATAGGTTTTTCAGAGCCTAATTCAACTTCCGTATCGAAGGGAGAAAGTCTTGAAGATACTATAAAAATTATATCTTGTTATTCGGATATTATTGCTATAAGACATCCAAAAGAAGGCTCTGCAGAGAGAGCTTCTCTATACTCTGATGTCCCTGTAATAAATGCAGGGGATGGAGCAAATCAACATCCTACTCAAACATTAACAGATTTATCAACTATTCAAAATCTAAAAGGAAGATTATCCAATCTTACAGTGGGGCTTTGTGGAGATTTGAAGTTCGGTAGAACAGTTCATTCTCTTATAAAGGCTTTATCTAGATATTCAAATAATAAAATTATTTTAATATCACCTGATGAATTAAAAATTCCAGATTATATCAAAATGGAGGTTTTGAAAAACACTTCCATGGAAATTCACGAAGTTAAATCTTTAGAAGAAGTCATAGATAATCTAGATATACTTTATATGACTAGAATACAAAAGGAAAGATTTGATAGTGAAGATGAATACTTAAGACTTAAAGACAGTTATATATTAACTAAAGAGAAATTAAGAAATGCTAAAGATGATATGCTCATACTTCATCCTCTACCAAGAGTTAATGAAATACACCCTGACGTAGATTTAGATAAAAGAGCCACGTATTTTAAGCAAGCTAGATATGGAATGTATGTAAGAATGGCTCTTATATCAAAGCTTTTGGGGGTGATATAGCATGGAACTTTTAATTAAGGGCGCAAGAGTTGTAGATTGGAGCAGCGATTTCATAGGAGATGTTTATATAAAAGATGGACTTATATATGAGATAGGATCAGATTTGATCAAAAACTGCAGAACTATAGATGCAACAGGGAAATTACTCATGCCAGCTTTTGTGGATTTACACACTCACTTTAGGGATCCGGGATTTACTCATAAAGAAGATATGTTAAGTGGAAGTATGGCAGCGGTAAGAGGCGGATACACTGCAGTAAATCTTATGGCAAATACAAATCCAGTATGCAGCACAAAAGAGACTATAGAATATGTACTTGATAAGGGTAATGAAGTAGGTCTAGTAGATGTACATCAAGTAGCTTCTATAACTAAAGATTTTGATGGCAATACATTAACAAAGTTAGATGAACTAGGTAGCAAGGTTAGAATGATTTCAGAAGATGGGAAAGATGTGCTGAATAGCAAAGTTATGATGAATGCAATGATAAAGGCAAAGGAAAATGGTTTTACAGTGCTTTGCCATTCAGAAGATGAAACCCTAGCCTCCACGGATTCTAGGATGGCAGAAAATTTAATGACTTGGAGGAACATAACGTTATCCAGGTATACAGGGTGTAAACTGCATCTTTGTCATGTAAGCACAAAGGAAGCAATTGATTATATTAAAGAAGCAAAGAATAAAGGAACTAAGGTAACCTGTGAGGTGACACCTCATCATATAGCACTATGGGACTTAGATTACAGTGTAAATCCACCTATCAGATCTAAAGAAGATGTGGACTATATAGTAAGCGCTATAAGGAAAGGATATGTAGATGCTATAGCTACAGACCATGCTCCACATACCATAGAGGATAAGTTAAAGGGGAGTCCAGGTATTTCAGGAATAGAAACAGCATTTTCAGTGTGTTACACAAGGCTTGTACAAGAAGAAGGATTAAGCTTAAATAAGCTATCGGAAGTTATGTCTAAAAATCCATCAAAGATAATGGGTATAAATAAGGGAGAAATAGAAATTGGAAAAGATGGAGATTTAGTTTTAATAGATGTGAACAAAAAACCAACTATAGATGCTAGTAAATTTAAATCAAAGGGTAAGAATACACCTTTTGAAGGAATGAGTGTTTATGGGGAAATATTAAAGACTATAAGATATGGGGAAATAGTTTATGAAAAGGAGAATTCTGTATGTTAATAGATAGATTATATGAAGAAGTTGAATCCAAGGGAAATGTATGCGTAGGGCTTGATACTTGTATGGAGTATATACCGAAGGATTTTAAAGATAAATATTACTTTGAACAGGACGCATTATTTAGATTTAACCAAAGAATTATAGATGCAACAGCTGATATTGCGGCTTGCTTTAAGGTGCAGATAGCTTACTATGAGGCACTAGGAATTAAGGGGCTAATGGCATATAAGAAAACCTTAGAATATATAAGAAGTAGAGGGAATATAGCGATATCTGATATAAAAAGAGGAGACATTTCCTCAACTGCAAGCATGTATGCAAAGGGCCATTTTGAAGGAGATTTTGAAACGGATTTTATAACATTAAGTCCATACATGGGAATGGACAGTATAGAACCTTACTTAAATTATGTAAAAGAAAAAGAAAAGGGTATATTTGTACTTGTAAGAACATCTAATGAAGGAGCAAAAGATATAGAATTTTTAAATACTAAAGATGGGAAAAAAGTGTATGAAACAGTTGGAGAAAAACTTGAAGTTTTAGGTGGAAATTTTATGGGGGACTGTGGATACAGCTCTATAGGCGGGGTTGTTGGATGCACTCATAGAGAAGATGCGGTAGAGATTAGAAAAAAATTCAATAACACCTTCTTTCTAATACCAGGTTATGGAGCACAAGGTGGTACAGAAGATGATGTAAGTTTGTACCTTAATCAGGGAAATGGAGGGGTGGTAAATTCCTCAAGAGGAATTTTACTAGCCTATAAAAAATGTGAGGATTCTTCTTTAAGCTTTGAAGAATGTTCTAGAATAGAAGCTTTAAGCATGAGAGATAAGATAAGAAAAAGCTGCTCAAGATAGTGGGATGATTCACTAAAATATGAAATGTATATAGATAAGAAGGGGTGTAGGTTTTATATATGAAAAAGATGAAGGTTTTACAAAATGAAGTTATATCTGAAGATATATATAAATTAAAATTAGAGGGAGATTTTACTGGAAAACCAGGACAGTTTTTTATGCTAAGAGCTTGGGATCAAGAACCTATACTTAACAGACCTATAAGTATATATGACATAGATGATGAGGGGATAAGCTTCTTATATCATGTATGTGGAAAAGGAACGGAAATATTTAAAAACCTAGAGGTTAACGATGAAGTAAAGGTTATGGGACCGCTTGGTAACGGCTTCCCATTAGAAAATATAAGTGGAAAAGTTGCAGTTATAACTGGAGGAATAGGAATGGCTCCTATGAATTACGTGGTAAAAAATCTTGAAGGTTGTGATATAGACTTGTATTCAGGATTTAGAGAAGAAATATACGCAGTAGAAAAATTGAAACCTTATGTAAAAAATTTATATATATCTACTGAAAATGGTGTGCAAGGACATAAGGGATATATAACAGAAATATTTAACCCTGATGAGTATGAAACTGTACTGTGTTGTGGACCAGAAATTATGATGAATAAGGTTATTGAAATGTGTAAGGAAAAGAAAGTGCCTTTATATGTGTCCTTAGAAAAGAAAATGGCTTGTGGAATAGGAGCATGCCTTGTATGTACTTGTAAGACAAAGGATGGAAACAAAAAAAGCTGTAAAGATGGCCCTGTATTCTTAGGGTCAGAGTTGGAGGAATAGATATGAAGGTTAATATATGTGGAATTGAGTTAAAGAATCCAGTTATAGCTGCGTCAGGAACCTATGGATTTGGAAAAGAATACGGTGAGTTTTATGATGCAAGTGAATTAGGAGGAATAAGTACAAAGGGACTTACGATAAACAAAAAAGAAGGAAATGAAGGAATTAGAATACATGAAACATCTTCAGGAATATTAAACAGCGTTGGATTACAAAACCCTGGGATAGATGGTTTTATAAAAGAAGAACTACCTGAAATGAGGGAAATTGATACTGTAATAATAGCCAACATAGGCGGAGGAACCATAGGAGACTATCTTGAAGCTGTAGATAGAATTAATCAAACTGATGTAGACATGATAGAACTAAATATATCTTGTCCTAATGTGAAGGATGGAGGTATGGCATTTGGGATAAAATCTAAAGTGGCTTATGAAGTGGTGAGCAAGGTGAGAAGTATATGCAAGAAACCTCTCATTGTAAAATTATCACCTAATGCTGAAGATATAGTAGATATGGCGGTGAAGTGTCAAGAAGCAGGAGCAAATTCTATATCAATGGTCAACACATTTAAGGGGATGGCAATAGATATAAAAGCTAAAAAGCCTGTATTCAACAATGTCACTGCAGGACTTTCTGGACCAGCTATAAAGCCTATAGCCTTAAGAATGGTATATGAGGTATGCAGAGAAGTTTCTATACCTGTAATCGGAATGGGTGGAATAGTAACATGGCAAGATGCGGTAGAGTTTATTATGGCAGGATCACATGCTATTCAAGTAGGAACTGCTAATTTTATGAATCCCTATGCAGCTTTAGAAATTGTGCATGGGATAGAAGCGTATATGAATAAAGAGGGAATAAAAAGTTTATCAGAAATAAGAGGAAGTATTTAAAATTAAAGGAGCGATAATTTATGAAAAGAGATATAAATGTAATAGATATATTAAAGGAATGTGAAGCCTTATTAGAAGGACACTTTTTATTATCATCAGGAAGACATAGTAATAGATATTGTCAGTGTGCAAGGCTTCTACAATATCCAGATAAAGCAGAGCAAGTTTTAAGCATTGTAGCAGATAAGCTAAAGGATATTGAGTTTGATATGGTAGTTGGTCCAGCTATGGGAGGAGTAGTTGTAGCCTATGAGCTTGCAAGACAGTTAAATAAACCTGGAATATTTACAGAAAGACAAGAAGGAATAATGACACTCAGAAGAGGATTTGAAATTAAAAAGGGACAAAAGGTAATAATATCTGAAGATGTAATAACTACAGGAAAATCTTCCTTAGAGGTAGCTAAACTAATAGGAGAATTAGGCGGAGAAGTGGTTGCACTTTGTTCAATAGTAGATAGAAGAGAAGAAGGGATGAAAGTACCTTATCCTGTATATAGTGCTATAAAGTTAGAAGTTAATTCTTATGAAAAAGAAGAATGTCCACTTTGCGGTGCAAATATACCATACGTAAAGCCAGGAAGCAGAAATATAAAATAAGGGGGATGTATTTATGAAGGGATATCTATATTTAGAAGATGGAAAGGTCTATGAAGGGAAAATAGCTGGAGAAGTTAAAGAAACCTTAGGAGAAATAGTATTTAATACTTCTATGACAGGATATGAAGAAATACTTACAGATCCATCTTATGCAGGGCAGATTATAAACATGACCTATCCCCTAATAGGAAACTACGGAATAAATAGCTTTGATATAGAAAGTAACAAGATTCATGCTAAAGGCTTAGTCGTAAAGGAATTAAGTAAAACTCCTTCCCATTATTTAAATGAACAGGACTTAAATAATTTTTTAAACAGTATGGGGATAACTGCGCTATATGATGTGGATACAAGAGCAATAACTAAGAGAATAAGAGAAAAAGGGACTATGAAGTGCATAATATCTAATGAAATATATAGTGGAGAAAAACTTAAGGAGTTATTTCAAAAGGATTTCGGAAGTGATTTTGTAAAACAAGTAAGTACTAAAGAAGTAGTTCATATAAAAGGTGATGGTTTTAAAGTTGCTTTAATGGATTTCGGAGCTAAAGCCAATATAATTAGAAGTTTAAAGGAAAGAAAATGTGACATAACAATATTTCCATACAGTACATCTGCGGAAGAAATATTAAGTATACAGCCAGATGGAGTGCTTTTAAGTAATGGACCGGGAGATCCAAAAGAGATGATTGAAGCTGTAGAAAGTGTAAAAGGGCTTATAGGCAAAGTACCTATATTCGGAATATGTTTAGGGCATCAATTACTTTCATTAGCATTAGGAGGAGATACATATAAATTGAAATATGGACACAGAGGCGGAAATCATGGTGTTCATGATATAGAAAAAGATAAGGTTTTTATAACTTCTCAAAATCATAGTTATGCAGTAGAAGAAGAAAGTATCAAGGATAAAGATATAGTAATTACTCATGTGAATTTAAATGATGGAACTATAGAAGGAATAAGACACAAGCACTATAAGGTTTTTTCTGTACAATTTCATCCAGAGGGATGTCCAGGACCACAGGATTCAGCATATCTCTTTGAAAAATTTTTAGATAATATGACAAGCAGTAATAAAACAATAAGTGCATAATAGGAGGTAAAAATTATGGCATTAGATAAAAGTTTAAAGAAGGTTTTAATACTAGGGTCAGGTCCTATAATAATCGGGCAAGCTGCTGAATTTGATTACTCAGGAACTCAGGCTTGTACTGCTGTAAGAGAAGAAGGAATTGAGGTAGTTCTAGTAAATAGTAATCCTGCTACTATAATGACTGATACTGAAATAGCAGATAAAGTATATATAGAGCCTCTTGATGTAGAATCTATAGAAGAGATAATAGAAAAGGAAAGACCTGAAGGTATTATGGCTGGATTTGGAGGACAAACAGCTTTAAATCTTGCTATGAAACTTAAAGAACAGGGGATACTTGATAAGTTTCAAGTTAAACTTCTTGGTATAAATAGTGATGCCATAAAAAAATCAGAGGATAGAGAAGAATTTAAAAAGTTGATGCTAGAAACAGGTCAGCCTATTCCAGAAAGTATTATAGCTACAAATGTTGATCAGTGTAAAGAATTTGTAGAGAATCATGGATTTCCTGTAATAATAAGACCAGCGTATACATTAGGTGGAACTGGTGGCGGAATTGCCTCTAATATAGAAGAACTTGTAGAGATATGCTCAAGAGGAATAAGCATGAGTCCTATAAATCAAATATTATTAGAGCAGAGTGTTGCTGGATGGAAGGAAATAGAATATGAAGTTATAAGAGATAAAAAGGATAATTGTATTATAGTATGTAATATGGAGAATATGGACCCTGTTGGAATACATACTGGTGATAGTATAGTAGTTGCTCCATCACAAACCTTAAGAGATAAAGAGTATCAAATGCTTAGAAAAGCATCCACAGATATAGTAAGAAGTTTAAAAATAGAGGGAGGATGTAATGTACAGCTTGCATTAAATCCTAATGATAATAAATATGTAGTAATTGAAGTAAATCCAAGGGTAAGTAGATCAAGTGCACTAGCTTCTAAAGCTACAGGGTATCCAATAGCAAAAATAGCATCAAAGATTGCGCTAGGATATAGCTTGGATGAACTTAAGAACCCTGTTACAGGAAATTCTAGTGCGTGCTTTGAACCAGCTATAGATTATGTAGTAACTAAGATACCGAGATGGCCTTTTGATAAATTTGAAAGAGCTGATAGAAAGCTTGGAACACAGATGAAGGCAACAGGGGAAGTTATGGCACTAGCAAGAAGTTTTGAGGCATCGCTTATGAAAGCTGTAGCTTCTTTAGATGGAAATATAAATTCACTTTTGGTAGATGAAATTATGAGATTGTCTTTAGATGAAATAAAAGACGGAATAAGATGCCAAGATGATAGAAGATTATTCTTTATAGCAGAGGCTATAAGGCGAGACATGTCTTTAGTAGAAATAAGTGAAATAACTAAAATTGATATGTGGTTTTTGAATGGAATAAATAACATAATAAATATGGAAAGAAAACTTCAGCGTGAAGGATTAAATATATATGATTTAAAGGAAGCTAAGAAGTTAGGGTTTTCAGATAAGGATATAAGTAAGATTCTAGATCTTAGTGAAGAGTATATAGAGGAAATAAGAAAAGAAAATAATATAATACCGTCATATAAAATAGTAGATACTTGCAGCGGAGAATTTAAAGCAAGCACTCCATATTACTATTCTACTTATGATGAAGAGGATGAAAATATAATAAGTAATGAAAGAAAAATATTAATAGTAGGATCAGGACCTATAAGAATAGGACAGGGGATAGAATTTGATTATTGCTCAGTGCATGGAATATGGGCAGTAAAAAAGAATGGATACTCACCTATAATAATAAATAGTAATCCTGAAACAGTTAGTACAGATTTTGATACAGCAGATAAATTATATTTTGAACCTATAACATTAGAAAATGTTGTGAATATAATAGAAAAGGAAAAAATAGAAGGAGTCATATTGGAATTTGGAGGACAGACTTCTATAAATTTAGCTAAGGAGCTTCATAAAAGAGGGGTAAAAATACTTGGAACTTCTTTTGAATCTATTGATATAGCAGAAGATAGAGATAAGTTTGGTAAGTTCCTTAAGAGCTTAAACATATATGCACCAGAAGGGAAATGTGCAAGAAATAGAGAAGAAGCAATAGCAGCAGCAGAGGAACTTGGATATCCTCTTGTACTTAGACCTTCCTATGTTATAGGTGGAAGAGCTATGGAAATAATTCATAACAATGAAGGATTATTGAAATATATAACTGAAGCTGTGAAAGTATCTAAGGATCATCCTATTCTCATAGATAGATATATAATGGGAAAGGAAATAGAAGTAGATGCACTTTGTGATGGACAGGAAATACTAATCCCAGGAATAATGGAGCATATAGAAAGAACTGGGGTGCATTCTGGAGATAGTATAACCGTATATCCACCAGTGAGTTTAAGTGAAGAAGTAATAGAGACTTTAGTACATCATACAAAACAGATAGCGGTAGGATTAAATATAAAGGGGCTAGTAAATATACAATATGCTTTTGACGGAGAAAGGGTTTATGTTATAGAAGTTAACCCAAGAGCTTCAAGAACAGTACCTATATTAAGTAAAGTGACAAAAGTACCTATGATTGATATTTCCTTGGAAATAAAGCTAGGAAAAAGTCTTAAAGAGTCTAATTATGGGATAGGAATTCTTCCAAATAAAAATTATTATGCAGTAAAAGCACCTGTATTTTCAGGGGAAAAGTTAAATAATGCAGATATATATTTAGGACCAGAAATGAAATCTACTGGAGAAGTATTAGGCATAGATGAGGATTATAATAAAGCAGTTTATAAAGCGTTTAGATCTACAGGAATCAATTTAAATGGAAATAATCATATTCATGTATCTTTAAATGAGTTTGAAAAAAATCAGGAAACTTTAGAAATATTAAAGAGGTATACAAACTTAGGATTCTCAATTATGGCATCTGAGGGTACTGCAAGATTCTTAAGTTCTAATGGAATATCTTCTACAGAAGCATCTGTTAAGGAGATAGTAGATTATATAAGAAAAAATAAAATTTCACTGGTTATAAATACACCTAACAAGGGAAATGATTCAAGTAGGGAAGGTTTTAAATTAAGGAGTATTTGTACAGCTTGCAAAATCCCATTATTTACTTGCTTGGATACAGCAAAAATATTTGCAGACTCTTATATTGCAAAAAAATAAATTTTATAAAAAATATTACTAAATACCTCCTAATTGAGTTATAATAAATTGTATATGCCCTATTAGGCTAAATGCTAGAAAAAATCATTAGGAGGGATTTGGTGTGGGGAAACCAAGTATTTTTAGTAGCAATTATAAGCGAAGAATGAGAAGACGAAGAATACTTATAGCTTTAATAACAGTTTGTGTTATATCAGCAGTAACAGCTACTTGGTTGCTTACGAAAAATGGTTTTAAGAAAAAGATGACAGATATTAAAACTGATTTTTTGACAAAGGAAAATGAAAGAAGTAAACAAATAAATGATGAAAGTAAAAATAAGGATAATTTAAATAAGAAACAAAGTGAAGTTAAAACTCCGGTTCAAAAAACTCCAGAACAGAAAAAAGAAGAAGGGTATGAATTAACTCTTGCAAATGGAACAAAGATAAAAGTTGTATATGAAGGACAAGGAGAAGAAAAAAAGTTTAAATATATAGTACCTTTAGAAAGTAAAACACAATATGATATAAGTCCTAATGGAAAAGGGGCAGTTGTGTTCGATGATAAAATACAAAGAATCAAATATATAGATATATCGGGAAGAGTAACAGATATAACAAGAAATCAATATGTTTCAACTAGCGGTAATGTAGTAATAAATCATGATGAATGGCTTCAATCTAAACCAGATTACATATGGTGTACATCGCCTAAATTTATTGATGATAACAATATAGCGTATATAAGTCAGCTTCCATGGTTAAATAAGTCTACTAAATATATATGGATAACAAATATTCAAGGAAGTAATCATGTTTATGTTCAAACTGTTAATGGAGAGAATGTAACGTTTAATAATATTGATACTAAAGGATTATCTACTGCGATAGATGGTAACATATTTTACTTAAAGAGTACCGGAGAGGTCGTAAAATAATAATACATAATGAAGATGCTATCGAAATAGGTTTATCCTCAGCAAGTTTATGTAAGCTTTCAGGGAGAGGAAAAGTTGATTTCAAAAGTTTATTTTTAAAGCTTAAAGATATGAATTATAAAGCCCCAAGTATAATAGAGGTTTACAGTGAAAATTATAACAAATATGATGAGATAATAGAATCAAGAGATTTTTTAAAAAATATATAATATAACAGAAAATTTATTTGTAAAACTTGAAGTATTTGTATATAATTATTTAAAGGATAAGGCTAAAATCTAGGATTGAAGTAAAATGATTGTAAACATATATAAATAATTTAAAATATATGTTATAATATTGTGGTTTAAAACATAGAGGTAACTAGGAGGAATAAAATGATGAACGTTAATATGGAGAAAATAGAAAAGAACGTTGTTCAATTAGAAATAACGGTAGAAGCAGCAAAGTTTAGTGAAGCTATTAAAAAGGCATATTTGAAAAATGTTAAGCAATTTAACATCCCAGGCTTTAGAAAAGGTAAAGCTCCTATGAATATAATCAAAAAGCATTATGGAGAGGGCGTATTTTATGAAGATGCTATAAACTTCTGTTGTGATGAAACTTACCCAGAAGCATTGAAGCAATATGATATAAAGCCAGTTGATTACCCAGCTATAGAAATACTTGAGATAGGCGAAGGAAAGGATTTCAAATATTCTGCTAAAGTTACAGTAGTTCCAGAAGTAGAATTAGGCGAATATAAAGGAATAGAAGTTAAGAAAAATACATATGAAGCAAATGATGAAGAAATAGAAAATGAATTAAAAACTATGCAAGAAAGAAATGCAAGAGTTGAAGTTAAAGCAGAAGATGCTGTAGTAGAAAATGGTAACATAGCTACTGTAGACTTTAAAGGATATGTAGATGAAGTTCCATTTGAAGGCGGAGAAGGTTTTGATTACCCACTAGAAATAGGATCAGGCACATTTATTGATACTTTTGAAGAACAATTAGTGGGCATGAAAGTTGGAGAAACAAAAGACGTTAATGTTAATTTCCCAGAACAGTATGGTAGAGACGATTTAAATGGTAAGCCAGCTAAATTTGTAGTTACTATAAAAGAAATAAAAGCTAAGGAACTTCCAACATTAGATGATGAGTTTGCTAAAGAAGTTTCAGAGTTTGATACATTAGAAGAAATGAAGGCTGATTTAAAAAAGAAAAAAGAAGAAGAAAACAGCTTAAGATCTCAAAGAGAATACGAAGAAGCAGTTATAGATGCAGTTTGTGAAAATGCAACTGTTGAAATACCAGAAGTTATGGTAGCTAATGAAACAGATAATATGTTAAAGGATCTTGAAATGAGATTAAAATATCAAGGATTAGATCTTCAAACATACTATCAGTATACTAACAGCAGCGAAGAAAAAGTTAGAGAATATATGAAAGATACTGCTGTAAAAAGAGTTAAAACTGATTTAGTTTTAAACGAAATTTCAAAAGCAGAAAACATAGAAGCAACTGATGAAGAAATAATGGAAAAAGCTAAAGAAATGGCAGAGCAATATGGCGGAAATGAAGTTGAAAAGACTGCTAAGTTAATAGCTACTTCCCAAAAGTCAGCTCTTAAAATGGATATAGTTAATGAAAAAGTTATAAAATTATTAGTTGACAATAGCAAAACTATAGCTTAATATGTATTTACAATTAATTGCCAGGAAGGATTTCTGGCAATTAATTTTAATTTATTAAATAAGGGGAATAATCAAAATATACTATAATACTTATAATAAGGAGGAGAATGTTTATGAGTTTAGTTCCAGTTGTTGTAGAACAAACAAATAGAGGGGAAAGATCCTATGACATTTATTCTAGACTTTTAAAGGATAGAATAATAATGCTAAGTGATGAAGTAAATGATGTTACTGCAAGCTTAGTAGTAGCACAGCTATTATTTTTAGAAGCAGAAGATCCAGACAAGGATATATATTTGTACATAAATAGTCCGGGAGGTTCTATTACTTCTGGTATGGCAATTTATGATACTATGCAATATATTAAACCTGATGTATGTACTATCTGTGTTGGTATGGCAGCTTCAATGGGAGCGTTTTTACTTGCAGCAGGAGCAAAGGGAAAAAGATATGCGCTACCTAACAGTGAAATAATGATACATCAACCACTTGGAGGATTCCAAGGGCAAGCTACAGATATAGGCATACATGCAAATAGAATTTTAAATATTAAGAAAAAGTTAAATACAATACTAAGTGAAAGAACTGGTCAGCCACTAGAAATAGTTGAGAGAGATACTGAAAGAGATAACTTTATGGAAGCTCATGAAGCTAAAGAGTATGGATTGATAGATGAAGTTATGACCAAGAAAAAATAACCTTATTGTGAGGTGTAAACATGGCCAAATTAGATGACAAGAAACAATTAAAATGTTCCTTTTGTGGTAAAACACAAGATCAAGTGAGAAGACTTATTGCAGGGCCAGGAGTATATATTTGTGATGAATGTATAGAACTTTGTTCTGAGATAATAACTGATGAGTTTGAAGAAGATGTAAATGTAGAAATGGGTGCGCTTCCAAAGCCTATGGAGATAAAGAATTATTTAGATCAGTATGTCATAGGACAGGATCAAGCAAAAAAAGCACTTGCAGTAGCAGTGTATAATCATTATAAAAGAATAAACTCTAATGCTAATAATGATGATGTAGAATTACAAAAGAGTAATATACTATTATTAGGACCTACAGGTTCAGGTAAAACACTACTTGCTCAAACTTTAGCAAAGTTCTTAAACGTCCCTTTTGCTATAGCAGATGCAACTACTTTAACTGAAGCAGGATATGTAGGTGAAGATGTTGAAAATATACTTTTGAAGCTCATACAAAATTCAGATTATGATATAGAAAGAGCAGAAAGAGGCATAATATATATAGACGAAATAGATAAGATAGCTAGAAAATCAGAAAATCCGTCTATTACTAGAGATGTATCAGGTGAAGGTGTTCAACAGGCACTTTTAAAGATTTTAGAAGGAACTATAGCATCTGTACCACCTCAAGGAGGAAGAAAGCATCCTCACCAAGAATTTATACAGATAAATACCACAAATATATTATTTATTTGTGGAGGAGCTTTTGATGGAGTTGAAAAGATAATAGAAAAAAGAACTACAAATAGTTCTTTAGGATTTGGGGCAGATGTAAAATCTAAGAAAGAAAACGAAGCAGGAAAGCTTTTAAAAGATATAATGCCAGGAGATTTATTAAAGTTTGGTTTAATTCCAGAGTTTGTAGGAAGATTACCAATTATAGTTACCTTAAATGCTTTGGATAAAGAAGCTTTAATAAATATACTTTCTAAGCCTAAAAATGCTTTAGTAAAACAGTATAGAAAGCTTTTTGAATTAGATGACGTAGAATTAGAATTTAATAATGATGCGTTAGAGGCTATAGCTGAGGAAGCTATAAAAAGAAATACTGGAGCTAGAGGACTTAGAGCTATAATGGAAGATGTAATGCAAAACATCATGTTTGATATACCTTCCGAAGAAAGTATAACTAAGGTTATAATAACAAAGGACACAATTGAAAATAAGAATCCTGAAGTTATTAAATCTGAAGATGGGAAAAGAACTCCTGTAAAAGTAAAAAAGCCTAGAACTAAAAAGGGACCTGAAACAGCTTAAATAGCAAAAAAAGGAATGGAGAATAACTCTATTCCTTTTTTTTAATTCCTTGGGAATATTAAAAGGAATTTAGCACATAATAAAAAAAGAAAAGTTATGAATGGGAGGAAGCTTTTATGAATAATGTGCTGTGGATGGTTCAATTTGCGATAACTATAATAATGGGGCTTTATTTCTTTAATGCCCTTAAAGGACAACAAACTAATAAAGTAGTAGTTGATAAGGAAAACAGAAAGGAAACGGAAAATTTAAAGAAACTAAGAGATATTAATCTTACTGTGCCATTAAGCGAAAAAAGTAGACCTACTTCATTTGAGGATATAATAGGACAGGAAAAGGGAATAAAGGCACTGCAAGCAGCCTTATGTGGACCTAACCCACAACATGTAATAATATATGGCCCTCCAGGAATAGGGAAGACCGCCGCGGCAAGATTGGTCCTAGAAGATGCAAAAAAGAGGGCTTATTCTCCTTTTAAGCCAGAATCAAAATTTATAGAAATAGATGCTACAACTGTAAGATTTGATGACAGGGGAATAGCCGATCCACTTATAGGTTCAGTGCACGATCCTATATATCAAGGAGCAGGCCCATTAGGGGTTGCAGGAGTTCCTCAGCCAAAGCCAGGAGCTGTAACTAAAGCGCATGGAGGAGTATTGTTTATAGATGAAATAGGAGAACTACATCCTATAGAAATGAACAAACTTTTAAAAGTTTTGGAAGATAGAAAGGTATTCTTGGATAGTGCATATTATAATGCATCAGATCCCAATGTGCCTAATTATATAAAAGATATATTTGATAACGGACTTCCAGCAGATTTTAGACTGGTGGGAGCAACAACTAGAAGCCCAGAGGAGATAGCTCCAGCTATAAGATCTAGATGTGTAGAAATATTTTTCAGACCTCTTCTTCCAGAAGAAATAGAAAAAATTGCATTAAATGCATCGTTAAAGGTGGATTATGAATTAGAGGAAAAGGCATTGAAAACTATAGGGAGATATGGAAGTAATGGAAGAGAAGCAGTAAATTTAGTACAGTTAGCTGCAGGTATTGCATTAAGTGATAATAGAAAAAATATTACAGTAGAAGATGTAGAATGGATAATAGAAAATGGTCATTATAGCCCTAGGCCAGAAATAAAGATACAAGATGAGCCAAGAGTAGGATATGTAAATGGGTTGGCAGTATATGGAGCCAATCTAGGGACAGTTATGGAGATTGAAGTAGCTGCTGTAAAAAATAGATTTGCAAAAGGTAAGATAAATATAACAGGGATAGTAGAAGAAGAACAGATAAGTAGTTATGGAAAGAAAATAACAAGAAAAAGCATGGCAAGATGCTCAGTTGAAAATGTAATGACAGCTTTAGAAAATATATTTAACTTTAATTTTGAGGATTACAACATACATATAAATTTCCCAGGAGGAGTGCCTGTAGATGGTCCTTCAGCAGGTATAAGTATGGCAACAGCGTTATACAGTGCCATAACTAATAGCTATGTAGATAACAAAGTAGCTATGACAGGAGAAATATCCCTTCATGGAGAAGTGAAACCTGTTGGAGGGGTAAATAGCAAAATACAAGCAGCCATTAAAGCAGGAGCAAAAAAGATTATAATTCCAGAGGATAATTGGCAAGATAGCTTTGGCAGTATAAAAGAAGCAACTGTAATAGGAGTAAAAAGTATTAAGCAAGTGCTAGATATGTCATTAATTAAAGAAGGTAGCAACAACTCTTCAATATATATTGAAACTACAGGAGAAGTGCTCTCTGCTAAACCATTAAATAATGTAATAAATAGTTAATGAGTAGAATAACTGATTAGTATAAATAGCTATGCTTTAAGGTATATTATTAAGGCATAGCTTGATTTACATTTTAATTGAAAAAACTTTCTTTTATAGGTATAATATATTAGTCTAATTATATTTAGGTAATTGTTACATATTATAATTTTAAGAAGTGAGGGGAGAAATATGGAAAAGGAATTGATAATTCTTCCTCTAATTCCTCTAAGAGGCATAACTATATTTCCATATATGGTTATGCATTTTGATGTAGGTAGGGAAAAATCAGTTTTAGCTTTAGAAGAGGCTATGTTAAATGGGCAAAAGATCTTTTTGGCTACTCAAAAGGAAGCAAAAATAGAAGAGCCAGGAGAAGAAGATATATCCAAGGTCGGTACATTTTGCAATATAAAGCAGATACTAAAGCTGCCGGGCGATACAGTAAGAGTATTGGTTGAAGGAGAAAAAAGAGCTACTATAAAAAATATAGTACAAATGGATCCTTTCTTTAAGGCGGAAATAAATATACTAGAAGAAGAAGAGTCTGCAGAAGACAGTAAGTGCGAAGCACTTATGAGAACAGTTAGAAAATCCTTTGAAGAATACATAAAATTATCAGGAAATATTCCAACAGAAGTAATACTTTCTTTAGAGGATATAGAAAGCCCTGGAAGACTGTCTGATGTTATAAGTTCTTATATGATATTAAAGCAAAGTAAGAAGCAGGAGCTTCTAGAAGCTTTTGATGTCACAAAAAGATTAGAAGGACTTCTAGTTGTGCTAAAAAATGAAATAGATATTTTAAAGGTAGAAAAGAAGATAGGAATAAAAGTAAAAAATAAGATTGATAAAGTTCAAAAAGAATATTACCTTAGAGAACAATTAAAAGCTATACAAGAAGAATTAGGGGAAGAAGACGAAGATAAAAAGGAAATAAAAAAATATAAAAATAAAATAAGTAAGGGGAAGTTACCTAAAGCTGTTAAGGAGAAAGCACTTTATGAGTTAGATAGACTAAAAAATAGTGGTACATATTCAGCTGAAGGTGGGGTTATAAGAACATATTTAGACTGGATATTAGAACTTCCATGGAATAATGAAACAGAAGATGATATTGATATAAAAGTTGCTAGGGAAACTTTAGAAGCTGAACATCATGGATTAGAAGATGTAAAGACTAGAATAATTGAATATTTAGCTGTTAAAAAGATGAGTAATACTCTAAAGGGACCTATATTATGTCTTGTAGGACCTCCTGGAGTTGGAAAAACCTCGATAGGTAAATCCATTGCTAATGCACTAAATAGAAACTTTGTAAGAATGTCTTTAGGTGGAGTAAGGGATGAGGCCGAAATAAGAGGTCATAGAAAGACTTATGTAGGGGCTATACCAGGTCGTATTATATATGGAATGAGGCAGGCAAAGTCTAAAAATCCATTATTTCTTTTAGATGAAATTGATAAAATGAGTAATGATTTTAGAGGTGATCCATCAGGGGCACTTTTAGAAGTTTTAGATAGTGAACAAAATAGCACTTTCAGAGACCATTACTTAGAGCTAGAGTTTGACCTTTCTAATGTTTTATTTATAACTACAGCAAATACATTAGATACTATTCCAAGACCTTTATTAGATAGAATGGAAGTTATAGAGGTATCAGGATATACAACTGAGGAAAAGTTTTATATAGCTAAGGATCATTTAATAAGCAAAATTATTAAAGAGCATAATTTAGGAGAAGATATAATAAAGTTTTCTGAATCAGCTATATATTACATCATAGAAAATTATACAAGGGAATCAGGCGTTAGAAATCTTGAAAGAAAAATTTCTGCGGTTATAAGAAAATCTATTGCAGAAATGGTTGAGAAGGATAAAGAAAACATAAATATAACAATAAATCATGTTAAGAAATATCTAGGACCTGAAATTTATAGCTACGAAAAAGCAAATAAAGAAGACCAAGTAGGAGTAGTTATGGGAATGGCATGGACTGGATATGGTGGAGATACACTCCCTATAGAAGTTACAGTTATGTCAGGTAGTGGAAAGTTAGAACTTACAGGACAATTGGGAGATGTAATGAAGGAATCTGCTAGAGCTGGATACAGCTATGTTAGAGCACATGCAGAAAAGTATAATATAAATCCGGATTTTTACAAAGAAAAGGATATACATATACACGTTCCTGAAGGAGCAGTTCCTAAAGACGGACCTTCAGCAGGAGTAACTATGATAACAGCTATGGTATCTGCATTAGGCGGCAGAAAGGTTAAGCATAATGTTGCTATGACTGGAGAAATTACATTAACGGGTAAGGTTCTAGCAATAGGTGGATTGAAAGAAAAGACACTTGCTGCCTTTAGAGCTGGTATCGATACTATTATAGTTCCTAAAGAAAATGAAAAGGACTTGCTAAAGATTCCAAAGAGCATAAAAGGTAAAATAAATATAATTCTAGCTGAGTATATTGATGAAGTTTTAGACAATGCTCTTTTAGAAGAAAGTAGTAAGGAGTGAAAGTGATATGGAAATAAAACAGTCAGAATTTGTAACATCGGCTGTGAATATAAATCAATATCCTATAGATAGTATGTTAGAAATAGCTTTCGTAGGTAGATCTAATGTAGGAAAATCTTCATTAATAAATAACTTAACAAATAGAAGAAAGCTAGTAAAGGTAAGCGGTACACCGGGAAAAACTAGATTAGTTAATTTCTTTATGATAAATAATAGTTTTTATTTTGTAGATTTACCAGGGTATGGTTATGCTAAAGTATCTAAGGTAGAACAGGCTACTTGGGGCAAAACTATAGAAACATATCTTTTAAACAGACCACAGTTAAAGAAGATTATGTTGCTGGTAGATTCAAGACATAAGCCTACTGAAGATGATATAATTATGTATGATTGGATAAAGCACTATGGATATGAGTCTACAATAATAGCTACTAAGTGCGATAAGATAAAAAAGAGCGAAATGGCTAAGAGTATTAAGACAATTAGAGAAACTTTAGGAATGAGTCAAGACGAAAAGATAATTTTTTATTCTACTTTGAAGAAGATAGGTAAAGAACAAGTATTAGATGATATAGAACTTTCATTAAATGGTGAAATACATCAGTAGATTGATGATATAGGTTAAACATAAAAAATAATAAGGTATGCCTCCAGCATACCTTATTATTTTTTGATTTATTAATATTTATCAAATACATAAAGGTAAAGTGATTTTTATGATAAAATAACAATATAATATAAAGTAAATTTCAATTTCAAGGAGGGAAAAAGGTGAATTTAAATCTTGCTAAAGATATTATAGTATTCGTGGTGGTTTGTTTACCTCCTTTGCTTATACTATGGAAAGTGTTTAGAGAAAAAGGAATGAATAAGTTTTTATTATTATTTTTGGGATTAATATATGTAGCGATTAGCTTATTTACCCAAAACTTTCTTCCTTTTATAGCAACAACAATATGTATAGTTAGTTTTAAAAGAAGTGAAATTTATTATAAGGATTACAGAAAATATAGTTTTTCACTAAGAGGATTTAATTTATTTAAGGGATTGAAATATGCTATGCTGTCTTATATTATAGTGATAATACTTGGGGCAGTCGGTATGCAAGTATTTAATTACTTTAAGTTGCCTGTAAAAGAGCAAGAAATTGTATCAATTATGGTAAAGGTCCCTCTTAGAACATTTATCATACTTATTCCAGTTACTGTAATCTTTGCTCCTATAGTAGAAGAATTCGTATTTAGATGGCTATTTTTTGAAAGAATTTGTAAAAGAAGAATTGGTGTAATACTAGGAGCTATAATTACAAGCTTAATGTTTAGTGCTACTCACTTTAATTTAAAATCGTCCTTTGTTATTTTTGGAATAGGGCTCTTTAACTGCTATCTAATTCATAAGAAGGGATATTGGTATTCTGTATTTAATCACATGGTATTTAATTCGGTTTCTACTTTTCTGATATTATTTCAAAAGCTAGGATATATAAATTTAGGATAGACATTTAAAGGTATATTGAAAGTTTAATACTTTCAATATACCTTTTTTAAAATGTTTATTAACAGATATTATTTTAATCACAACTTCTTGACATATTCATAATATATACTATGAATGATTTATAAGAAATCTACCCAAGGGGTTAAGATTTAATGGTTTATAAGAAAATCAAGGATTTCATAAATCATGCATAAATCATTTCATAAAACTATAAGAAAAAATAAAGTATATGCACAAAAAAATGTTTTTAGAACAGTAGCAAAAATAAAAAAGCAGAATAGTATATATTAGAAGTACAAAAGAATAGAAGAAACTTCTGAAAGGAGGAAGTAAAGTGGATTTCAACAGCTTGCTAAACTCTTTAATGAGTGAAGACGGCAACTTCTCAGCAAAGTCATTGCTCGGAGGAGGAGGCGGAGGATCCAACAACTTATTTCTATGGCTTATAGTACTATTAATACTATGCGGCTATGGGAATATAGGAAACAAGAATTCTGGCTATATATGCTGCCCTTGCGACGATGATGATGATGATTGCTGTAGCAGAAGACGTAGACATCGCAAACATAAGAGGAAATGCTGCTGTGATGATTATGAAGGCTGCTACTATTGCTGTCCAACTAACAACTATAGTAGCTGTGGATGTGATAACTATGGTGGAGGCTGTGGCAATGGCTATGGAAATAGCTGCGGTTGTGGTTATGGAAATGGTAATGGCTACGGAGGAGGAAACTTCATATTCATAATAGCTATATTTATACTTCTCTGCTTATGCGGAGGAGGTAGAGATGGCTTAGGCGGTATAATGAACTTAAGTGGAGCAAATACAAGAACACAAGCCGAAGAATAGATTACAATAAAATCAAAGACCAATGCCCATAGAAAGGGGGGTTTAACATGTCAAAAAGATGTTGTTGCAGAAACCGTAGAGATTACGGCGTAGCAGGTGCTTATGCAGGCAACAGTTGCGGAGGCAACGGCCTATTAATATTAATATTAATAGCACTTCAATTCAAATGCAGAAGAGGCCACCACGATGACGATGAATGTGGTACTGGATGCATAGACAACAGTATATTGTATCTTATTACTCTATACTATTTAATATGCTACAGCAACAGATTTAGCTTAGGTTGTGGTAACAACTTAGGAAGTTCATGCTGTGGATTCTAATATTAGCTAATTAGGGGGGGCTTTTTTAGCCCTCCTTATTAATAAAGAAAGGTTTATTAATTTTATATAGGAGGATTATAATGTCTAAACATAGAAGACATAGACGTGATAGAGATAGAGATGCAGGCATTGAAAGAGGCAGAAGCAGACGCAGAGATAGCAATGATAATATAGAAAATGTACAGAGCCCTAATAATATTAATAGCGCTATCAATAATATGAGCAATATGAATGGCAATAATATTATGGATATGTTAAATAATATAGACCAAGAACAATTAAATAGCATTATGCAAAGCTTAGGAGCAAACAATCCACTTATGGGAAATTTGGAAAATAGAGGGGACACAGGTAACATGCCTAATATACCCCCAGTGCAAGATAAAACTCTTCAACTACTTTATACTCTAAAGCCTATGTTAACTCCAGACAAAGCAATACTTATAGATAGAATAATACAAATTTATTCCTTAAGCAGGACAATGAATGGGTAATAAAAAATAATAGAAAGACAGATGTCTTTCTATTATTTTTATGCTATTCTAAGCTATTAAAATCATCTGCATTACATATTGAACAATTGCCCTGAAAAATTCCACCATCTTTTATTATAATATTTTTTACATTAATATCGCCTGTTATTTTTCCATAAGACTCAACACAGAGGGTTTCTTCGCAGGTTATATTTCCATCTATTTTACCATTTACATAGGCTGTTTTACAGTATATATTTCCTTTGCAATATCCTGTGGACCCAAAGATTATATCATTTTGCCATGTTATATTACCTTCTATATATCCGTCAATTTTAAGCAGATCATCACCTTTTAAAGATCCGATAATACTACATCCTTCACCAATAAGTGTTTCAATTTTATTTATGGGAGTTTCTTTCTCATTGGATTTAAACATATAAATACCTCCTTTAACTTATCTGTACAATTAAGATATTTATATTTTATAAATCATAAAATTATGAATAAAATATAATTTTATTTATCTTTTATAATAAATTTACTAAAATTTATTAGTTAAAGGACGATAGTCTATATATAAGTAGGTAGGAGGAGAAGTTCATGTCTAAGATTTCCCATTTGATGCAGCTTTTATTAACTTTACAACATAAAAAATTTACAACAGCTTCGGAACTAGCCGAAACCTTAAATGTAGATAAAAAAACTATTTATAGATATATAAGTAATTTAAATTTAGCTAATATACCTATCCATACTAAAAAGGGGAGATATGGTGGTTTTTATATAGATGAAGAATTTTATATGAAAACTCCCAAATTAACTTTAGAGGAATTACATGCAATTTTAGTAGCAGAAGAAATAATAAATTGTAATGACGAATTCCCATTAAGGAAAGATTTGAAAAATGCAGTTATAAAAATAAAGACTACTTGCATAGGAGAGCATGAAGATTTAGATAATATCTATAAAAGCCATAAGTTTGATTTAAATAAAGTGGGCTGTAAATTAAATTTAGATGAAAAGATAGAATACATAAATACTTCTATGGATAAGGGAAGATCTCTTAATATAAAATATGTTTGTGAAAACAAAAATGAAATAGAAGAAAATACAATAGACCCATATAACTTAATTTACAAGGATGGAGAATGGTTTATAATTTGCTATTGTCATGAAAGTAATAAAGTAGAGGCCTTAAGGTTATCTAAAATCTATGAATTTAAAATAGTAAATTTTATATTCATAAAACCTCGTGATTTTTCATTAAATAAGTATTTAAAAGAGCAGTGGGGAGTGTTTTCAGGAGAAAAGATCTTAGTAAAAATAAGATTTAATAGTTCGATAAGTAAATTCATAAAAGGAATAAAGTGGTCCCCAAATCAAATTATAGAAGATGAAAGGGATGGAGGAATAATATTAAGTTTATTCTTAGATGACATAGGAGATATAAAATCGTGGATATTAGGTTTCGGCGGAGAAGCAGAAGTTTTGGAACCTGGAAGCTTAAGAAAAGAAATAGGGCAAGAAATAGATAAGTTAATAAATTTTTATAAATAAAAGTTTTAATGGATGTATAAAAGATAGGAAACGGGATATCATAATAATTGTAAAGGAGATAAAATCTCCTAAGCATTAAGCAAACTTATAAAATTTTGTTTAATGCAAGAACCCCCCATCCCCCTTTGGGACCGTATAACGGTCCCGTTTCTTTTTTTTGATATAATAAAAATTATAATTAATGCACACAATATACTTTAGATAATGCTTTATATAAAGTTAAAGTTGAGGTGATATAATGGCTAAGTTCTTTGGAAAAAAGAAGTTTTTAACTGTACTCGTATTACTTGTGTGTATTTCAATAGCTTTTATAAGCTGCAATAGAGGAAAGAAGGAAGAAAATAAAAATAAGGACTTAGTAATGCAAGTGGAAATTAAAGATAACCATTCTCTTAGTATATTGAGAGCTATAATTGATGAATATAAGAAAGAAAATAAGGACGTTAATATTATTATTAATAGCTCACTTGGAGAAAGCATAATGAACGATGGAGATAAACAAGAAGGAGATATAATATTTACCTCTAGAAATAAAATGATAGAAATGCAAAATAAAGGACTTCTCCAAGATGTACAGTCTTATCATGATAAGATAAAATTAAATGAAAAGTATTATAAGGTAGTTAGTTCTTATGGAAGATATTTAGATAAATCCTATGGAATATCACTAATTCCGTATACTTTAGAAGTTGCATACAATAAGGATGCGCTAAAGAAGTATAATGTAAATCCTCCAAAAACATTAGGTGAAGCATATGAAGTGATGAAAAAGGTAAATAAGGAGTCTATTAAAATTCCAGTATTGGTTACAGAAGATGTTGATGTAAACAATGTAATTGCAGCACTTATAGCTGGTAATACAAGTAATATGTATGATATAGACAATATATACAATAGTTCAAAGGGAAAATATCTAGAAAAAAAAGAAATTCAAAATATGTTTAATTATCTGGATAGTTTAGCTAAACAGGGAGTAGTTACTCAGAGTACTTTTGAAATGGGAAATAAGGCTTCAATAAATAAACTTACTGAAGGAGAAATACCTATGCTCATAACTATATCATATTATATGAAGGAACTTGAAAAGAAAAATATAGGGTTAGTAACTAGCTATGCTCAATCAACATCTATTAAAGAAAATGTACCTGTTATTGTAAATAGTTTATTATGTATACCTCTTAAATCAAAAAATGCTAACGAAGTAGGTAAATTTATAGAATTTGTATACGGTAAGAAAATGCAGGAAAAGTTAGCTAAGCAAGGCTTTGTAACAGGAAATATAGAAGCAAATAAGGTGTTTAAAGGAAATTCTGCTTTAGTGGTAAAACATTTAGAGGAAAGTAATGAAAACAGTATACTATTTATGTACAATTTGCCTGAAAAAATTCAGAAGGGATTCTCAAATAAAGTAAAAGGAGTATTAAATAAAAAGCATACGGGAAATGAATGGAAAGAACTAATAGAAGAAGCAGGCTAATATTAGTCTGCTTCTGTTAATGTATCTTTATTTTGCTTACACTCATTACAAAGACCATAAAAATAAATTTGATTTGTAAGAACCTCATAATTTGTATAAGGTGCAATTTTTTCATTTAAATCTGAAAAACATACATCTTTAATATCTTCTACTCTTCCGCATTGTAAACATTGTATGTGGGAGTGAGGACAAGTGTTTCCATCATATCTAAAATTACCTTCTCCAACATTTAGTTCTTGCACTAAATCTACTTCCACAAGAGTTTTTAAGGCTTTATATACCGTTGCTAAACTCATTGTAGGATACTCAGGCTGTAATGCCTTATAAATAGTTTCTGCAGAAGGGTGTTCCACTGTGGATTTAAGATATTTATATACTGCAATACGTTGAGGAGTAAGTTTTAATTTTTTTTCTTTAAAAATAGCAGTAATATTATTCATAAACACCATCCTTCTTATAGATTAAGTATATTATATAATAAACATTATTAACTGTCAATTTGTATTAACTAAAGTATGTGATGGTAATTTATGTAATGACAAAGTATTAGTTTGTACATTTTATTTTTGAGAAGGTTATAGTAATTATAAGTATTACAACTGAAGTAATGGCAATGGTTCCGCCAGGGGCACAATCTATGTAAAATGAGGTGAATAGTCCAACCATTATATCTAAAAGTCCAAATATTAAAGAATATATAAATGTAAGCTTAAATCCTTTGTTTAATTGCATTGCTGTAGCTACTGGCACCGCTATCATAGAAGAGACTACAAGTATCCCCATTATTCTCATGGAAACAGCAATGGTAGTTCCTACTAAAAGAGCAAAAATATAATTTATTAGTTTAATATTTAGCCCTGCTATTTTTGCGCCATCCTCATCAAATGTAACATAGGCAATTTTATTAAATAAAGATATTAACAAACAAATACATACTATACTTAATATTAATATAGTATATAAATCTTCACGAGTAACAGTAAGTATACTTCCAAATAAAAATGAATTAACATTTGCAGAAGCTTTTCCTGTACTTATCAGCGTTATAGCAATTCCTAAACATAATGTCATTACAATTACAAGTATAAGCTCTGAATATTTTTTGTAATAATTTCTTAATACTTCTATAAATATAGCGCATATAGAAGTGAATATAAAGGCACTTAATATGGGATTAAAGCCTGCCACAAGACCTATGGCTACCCCTGCAAAGGAAGCATGAGATAGGGTGTCTCCCATCATAGAATATCTCTTAAGCACTAAAAATGTTCCTACAGAAGGACAAAGCAGTGCAATTAAGAAGGCTGCTATAAGTGCATTTTGTATAAATGTATATTGAAGCATAGTAACCTCCTAAAAATTATTTGTTTACAAGTTTTAAGCAATCACAGTTAGGGGAATGGTTTTTAGAATCATTTAAATACTTTTTATAATCGGATATGTCATAAAAATAAGCGCTCCCTCTATCCATTCTAATTACATGAGTTGAATACTTCAGTACTGCATCTATATTGTGCTCAACAGACAATATAGTTGTACCAAATTTGGTATTTAAGTTTTTTAAAAATGAATATATATCTCCTTGACTTTTGGTGTCAATTCCAGTTGAAGGTTCATCAAGTATTATAATGTCAGGATTGCCCATAATAGCTCTTGCTATAAACACCTTTTGCTGTTGTCCTCCAGAGAGATTTCCTATTAGATGTTTTTTAAAATTTTCCATTCCAACAAGGGATAGCGAATCTTGTATAAGATTTTTTTCTTTTCTTTTTAGGACCCTTTGATGAAGCTTCAATATTTCCTCTACAGTTATAGGAAACTCTGAATTAAAGTTTTCTCCGCGCTGAGGAACATATCCTATTTTATTTGTATGCAAATTTATATTACCACTGCATGGTTTCAATAAAGTTAAAATGAGCTTAACAAGGGTACTTTTGCTACTGCCATTTTCTCCAACTACTGAAATATAATCCCCTTGGTGTATATTCAAATTTACATTTTCTAAAATATAAGGCTGCTTTCCGCTATAGGAAAAATGTAAATTACTTATCTCAATCATAGATTAACTCCTTTCTTGAAAGTATCATAAATATTATATACCTATTTGCAAATTATTTGCAACATCCTTAAAAAATATACTTGACATCAGTAAAATTGTGGAATAATATTATTAAGATGCAAATCATTTGCAAGTAATGATTTTAAGGAGAGAAAAGTTATGAAGAAAAAATTATTATATTTGATTACTGTTATATTATTAATAATGTCTTTGGTGGCATGTAATAAGAATACTGATACAAAACAAACTACTAAGATAGAATCAAATGGAAATGAAAAAATAAAAATTGCTGTTACATTTAATCCTCTAAAGGAATTTGCAGAAGCTGTAGGGGGAGATAAAGTTCAAGTGGAGACGATTATTCCAAACGGTAGTGAACCACATGATTTCGATCCGAGAGCAAAGGATTTAATAAATATAGAAAACGCGGATATATTTGTTTATAATGGACTTAATATGGAGCCATGGGTAGACAAAGTAATTTCTAATCTTCAAAATAAAGATTTAGTAAAAGTGGAATCATCCAAAAATGTTAAGGCTATAGAAGTTGAAGAACATGAGAGTGAAGAAGATCAGGAGCATGGAGATTATGATCCACATACATGGTTAGGACTTACTAGCGCAAAAGTTCAAGCTAAAAATATAACGGATGCATTAATAAAGATTGATGAAAAAAACAAAGACTTTTATGAAAAAAATTATAAACAATTTGAAGGTGAACTAGATAAGTTATTAAATGAGTATCAACCTAAATTTCAGGCTTTAAAAAATAAAAATTTTGTTACTGGGCATGCTGCTTTTGCATATTTTTGTAGAGATTTTGGATTAAAGCAAAATAGTGTAGAAGGAGTATTTGCAGAGGGAGAACCAACCCCTAAAAAACTTAAGACACTTACAGATTACTGCAAAGAAAATAAGGTAAAAACAATATTTGTAGAAGAGATGGTAAGCCCTAAAGTATCTGAAACTTTAGCAAAGGAAGTTGGCGCAGATATAAAAACTATATATACTGTGGAATCCAGTGAAGATAATAAAAGTTACATACAAAGTATGGAGAGTAATATAAAGGAAGTATATGAAAGTCTTAAGTAATTTATTTTAAAAATCCTCTCACCAGAAAAAGGATTTTGGAATTTATAAAAAAAATAGTATAATTAATATAAGTAAATTAATATAAATAACTATGATTTATAAATTACAAAAATAAATTATAAAAAAGGAGTGAACTTGTTGCTTAAGTGTGAAGTATGCGGCAAGAAGGCCGAAATACACCACATAATCAACCGATGCCAGGGTGGATTGGATTGTGAAGTAAATTATAAGTATCTTTGTTCGGAGCATCACAGAGGTAAAAATAGTCCTCATAAGGACTCTAAAATTGATCTTGAGTATAAACTAGAACTTCAAGGAAAGTTAAATGAGCTTTTTTGTAAGGACTTTTATACTTTAGAAGAAATTGAAGAAATACTTCACTTAAATAAAAGTAAGGCTAAGAAGATAATTAAGCAGTTGAAGTTGTATAAGGAAGGCTACAAAAGAGAAGATATAATTTTAAAATTTATGGGCAATAGGATGTATGATGAATACATGATTGATGAATATGATGATTTTATACCCTTAATAGTAGTATAAGAAAGCAGTGGCGGAAGTTTGCCACTGCTTTTTTACATATTACAAACTATAATGTGAAAATATATGCATTGTTTGGTTATTATATATAAAAAGAGTATTAATTTTCCTTGAAATTAATGGTATTATTAAAATATGAATAATTTTTATAATATTAAGATAAAGGTGATAAAATGACAAATATAAAAGTAAATCTTTTTGCATATCCCGAAATATTTAAGAATGGAGAAAAAATAAATTTTCCATTTAAAAAGGCAGAAGCATTAATTTTTTATATGGTTCTTTATAAACAAGCCTCTAGAGATACAATTGTAAATCTTTTATGGGGTGATTTGGAAGAAGCAGTAGCTAAGAAAAATTTAAGAAATGCTGTTTATTCTATAAAAAGGATATTTAATGAAGAAGTTCTTGTTTCACCAAAAAGATCTGTGATTATGTTAAATCCGGAAATAAATGTAGAAGTGGATATAGAAAGATTTTTATCATCAAATTTTGAAGAGAGTATAGATGTTTATAAAGGAGATTTTTTAGAAGGATTTTATTTGAAATATGAAGAGCATTTTGAGGAATGGGTACTAGAGCTTAGAGAGTATTATAAAGATTTATATATTCATAAACTTCAAGAGATAATTGAAGTTTATGAGAGTAGCAGAAATATAACAAAATTAAAGAAATACTGTAAAGCTCTTATACTAGTAGATGAATATAATGAAAAAGCATATAGAACAATTATGTATTCATATAAAGAAGAGGGGAAATATGATAAAGCAATATATGTATATAATAAACTATTAGATTTATTAAAAAAGGAATTAGAAGTTTCACCAGATGAAAAAACCATAAATTTATATAAAGAAATAATAAACATAAAAAGTTCTGGAAAGGTTTCTGAAGAATGTGATGAATTTAGTTTTTTTTATGGAAGAAATAAAGAATTAACTTTACTTAAGAATAATTATAATGATTTTATATTAAATAAGCCTGCAAGAGCACCTATTGTAATTGGGGAAGCGGGTATAGGCAAAAGTAGCTTAATATGTAAATTTTTAAGCACAATAAATACTAATAAAATAAATGTTATAAGTACTGTATGTTATCAAGCAGAGGAAGAATATCTTTTGAAACCATGGAATAACGTATTTAATCAAATTTCTAATATAATAAACTCTGAAAATGTAAAAGTATCACAAGAACTTATAGAAATAATAAGCTGTATCTTCCCGACATTTCAGTTTGATAAGCGTAATCATGCAAATATTTATAAAAGTATGGATATGATAAAATATCAAGCAGCGGAAGAAGCGGCTATAAAAATATTAAATGAGTGTACTAAAAATAAAAAGTTAATACTATTTTTCGATGATATACAGTGGATAGATAAGCTGAGTATAACTATGCTGAAAAATTTAATACTACAAAATGGAAATGGCAATATACTTCCTATATTAGTATCAAGGGAAGAGTATAATAATAAAATTATAAATTTCTTAAATCAGCTTAAAGTTAAAAATCTTATAAGTGAAATTCAGCTGCATAGGCTGAATAAGGAACAGACCGTTGAATTTATATCGAAATATATACCAAATTTCAATTTGGATAATGAAAAAATAGAAGCTATATATGAAGAAACTGAAGGTAATATATTTTTTATAACGGAAGTGTTAAATAATATAAAAGAAAGTAAAGATTTTAATTTGATTTCGCCTAAAATGGAAAACATACTTCAAACTAGATTATATAGTTTAAATAAGGACGAGAGAAAAATTTTAAATATAATATCTGTATTTTTTGATAAGGTAAATTTTCAGAACTTAAAAGAGTTATGTAATTATGATGATTTTGAACTTATTGACATAATAGGAGAATTGAAAAATAAATGCATTATAAAAGAAAGCTTTGAAAATGAAAATATAAATATTCAATTTACACATCAAAAGATGAGGGAATTTGTGTATTCTAAAGCAGGATTATTTGAAAAAAAGATATTGCATGAGAAAATAGGACAATTAATTGAAGAGAATTTAAAACATAACCTAGCAGATAACATATTTAATTCTAAACTTATATACCATTTTGAAAGAAGCGGAAATAAGCTCAAATCCTTAAAATATATGATAAAGGAACTAAATATGTACCTTCAAAGTCATCATGAGTTATTCCCTGTAGTAAATGAGGAATTACAAAATACAACTTTAGGGTTTTTAACCGATGTAGAAGCCTATGATAAATTTAAAAGATTTAATAATATACTCTATGAAATAAAAGAAACTTCTGATAACAGGAAGGAATTGAAGGAGCTCAAAATTACTCTGCAGTATATGATTGGAAGAGACTATATTAGAAGAGGAAGATATACTGAGGGTGTGAAGATAATGGAGAATATAATAAATGAAGGGTCTTCAGAGGTTGATGTATCGCATATACTTAATTCATATAAGCAGCTGATATATTATTCAATGAATATATATAATTCAGTTGAAATGGACAAGTATTTAAAAAGAGCACTAGATATTGCAATTGAAAATAATTTAAAAGAAGAAATACCTATTTTGTATAGGCTTACAGGGTTCCAAAAGATAATGCAAAGCAAGTATGAAGAAGCTGAAGATATCTTAAAAAAATCCATAGATAGATTTAATGAATTGCGAGATAGAAATAAATATGTATTAAATATAGCAGCGGCTTATGACTTTTTAGGTGAGGTTAAAAAAAGAGAAAATAAATTTGAGGAAGCTTTAAAAAGCTATGAGACGGCAATAACTATGTGTGAAGAGAACCATATAAAACAAGGGCTGCCTATATTTTATACCCATGCAGCTTATGCAGCTTGTGAACTTAATATAGCTGATACATCAAAGGTATATATAGAAAAGGCATTAAATATGTATGAAAAAATGGATGTAATATGGGAGAAGGCCTCTGCTTATGGAATACTTGCATTAATTTTATCAAAGTCTAAAGATAATACAGAAGCTTTAAAGGCTTTTGTAAAAGCTGAGACATATTATAAGTTACTAAAGAATCCACAAGAATATGACATATTAGAAGGCATAAAACAAAGGATAAATATTATAAAAATAAGCCTTTA
>NZ_JMFY01000056.1:0-29515 GCF_000765165.1 Clostridium sp. HMP27
GAATCCTTATAGATATAGAGGATATAGGTATGATGATAAAACAGGGTTATACTATTTGAATTCTAGATATTATAATCCTGAAATGGGCAGATTTATAAATATGGATTCTATAGGTGGTAAGGTCGGAGACTTACTATCACATAATGCATTTATATACTGCCAGAACAATCCAGTAATGAATAGTGATACAAGTGGACAATGGTTTGAAACATTTTTAGATGTTGTGAGTGTTGTATCAAGTCTTGTAAGTTTTATAAAAAGTCCTTCTTGGAAAGCAGCTACAGTTCTTGCCTACGACTGTGCTGCGGCAGTAGCTCCAGTAGTTCCAGCATCAGGAACATTAAAGGCGCTGCAAAGGCAGCGGATGCTTTAAAAATTAGTAAAAAAGGGTCTGTAGCTAAGAGTGTGGCTTCCAAGGGAGTATCTACAGCCAAAAGCATTCCAGCAAGAGGGTATCATAAAGAAGTTTATGCTAATAAACCTGTAAAAGTGAAAGATGCGGTAGACAAATGGAATGAATTCTTAGGACCAGGTAAGTACACTAATATTCATCCTAGGACAGGTCTACAAGATCCAGATAGAATTTTTTCAGCTGATGGAGTTCGAAGTATAAGATTTGGTTCACATGAAATGAATTCAAGTCCAAGTAAATTTCATTATCATGAGGAAATCTGGACACTCGACCCTATCAGAAATATTATGAATGTTGATAATACAGTAGTTAGAGTACCTTATAAATAATTCGGGGTGATAATAAATGATAGTAAAATTAGTAACTATACTTGCAAAGGTCTCAGAAGGTTACAAAGTTACAATACATATTAATGGTGAAAATATTGTAGCTGAGTGGGTTGGGAAAAAACCTAAGGAAAATAGGGAGTATGATGTAGAATTAGATATAGACGACCATTTTGCTTGGGGAGATAATATATTTTTGTCAACAGAGAAGAGTAGCTTAATTAGTCAAGATGATAATCATATTAATATAGTAGCTAAGTTGAATTTTAATTATGACGATAATCATGCATCAATTAATGTAAATGGGAGTATAGTTCTTATAGAATTGAAAGGAATTCACCATGATGTTTTCGATGAATGGGTAAATTTAAAATGTACAAAAGTAAAAGTATATGATACTAATCTATAAATAAAAGTCTGTAGAAGTAACTTGTTTGATCGCTTATTGCATAAGAATCTATTAGTTAATTACAAGCTTTTTTAACGATATAGCGTAATAAGTATAAAACAAATATTGATAAAAGGCAGAGATGTAATTAGAATTCTGAAGTGAGATAAGATAAAATTGTTTCCACCGCATTTTTTTGCGGTGGAGGTTTTTTATCGTGACAGAGTAAAAATCAAATATATATCATAAAGAGTAACAGAGTTTAAAGGAGAAATAAAAATGTATCTTAGAGAAATACAGTTAAGTTTGCCATATAGAGAAAAACCAGAGATTCTAAAGGAGATAATGAGTCAACATAATTGTACTTATGAGAAAGCTATAGAAATTGATTATGATAATAATTGGATGATTAAAGTTAGGCGGAGATTTGAATTAGAAACTAGATGTATTGCTGCTATGTTTATGAGATTACTTGGCAAATATAAAACTAAGAATAGTTCTAAAATACTCATTGAGTGTATTGGGAAAGAGCCTAAAACAGTTTATCCTTGTTATAGAGGTAGCTGTGCGGGAATAGGCTTAGTTAGATATGAATTAAACTATGTCAATTTCTTCAATAAAAAAAGCCATGAAAAAAAGCAAATAATATTACAAATAATTAAAGAAAGTCTTTTTACTATAGCAAAAGAAGAAGAGTTGGAGTTAACACCTTTAGAAAATGTAGTCAATAAAATTGAGGAATTAAATTATGATAATTTTTGGGTGTTTGGCAAAAAGGTAAAAAGCCCAAATAAATTGTATACTGCAGAATTATATATTGAACACAAAATAGAGTCGATAGATTTTTTCGCTCTAATTCGTAATAAACAAGATGAAATAGTCGAAAAGAAATTAATAATAACAGAAAAGCCAAGCGAATGGATGTATATTCAGTATTTAGGAAAATTAGTTTGGGTTTCAGACACAGAAATTGAATTAAGGGATAAAACAGGTTTTGCACTTTTCTCTTTATCTTTGTAATGGGGGTTTGCTAAAATTATTAGCGTGGTTTTTGGTTTGTTAAAAATAATCGACAAAATTAATAAATTTAAAGTTGATAGCGAAGTCATAATAATTACTGAGCTGAATGAAAAAATGACTAATTAAAGTATGAAGAGAACATTTCCTAATATACTTAATCCTAAATAGGAAGTGAGGCTTTTTAGATGAATAATGAACTTAAGAATATCGCAACTATTAACATAGTAGATACTGAATTTGAAGAGGAAAACGATGGAGTAGTTATAGTCAAATCCTTTGGTGACATTAAAATTGGATTATCTATTGCACAGAGAAATAATGGAGATGCCGTGTTATGGTTTGATGCTAATGAAGCTCAACAAATTATTTATGCTTTACAAGTTGCTATTGAAGAAATTAAAGATGGGGGTAATTAATAAGTGCAGAAAAAAAACAATATTAAGTTTAGTGTTACTGGACTAGCAGCATATATTTTAACTAGAGCTATATTAAATTCAATAGGAATAGATAATATACCTATTAGTATTACCTTAGTACTATTTATAAGTATCCCAACTGTATTTATAATTAGAATAATTAAGAAAAAAGAAACAGGTTTTAGAAAAGTTTATAATTTGCTTTTTATTCTATTTGCAATAGTTATTAGTAGTGGTGTAATTTTTGGAGAAGTGACATCAAGGTATTATCCTAATATGTTTTTGCACTATAAAGAGCCTGTAAAGATATTCTTGGTAGTAAGTTTTATTATTTTTGGAGCACTTATAATAATTTTAAAGCAAATACTTGAAAAGAATACTAAATAGTTTGGACATATGGATTATAGCAAACGAAGAGGTGAGTAACGGTGATTTTTAAATATAGAAAATCTATATATTTTATAAGTATTATCATATTAAATCTCGCAGTTCTAACAATATATATTGAATCCGTCTTTTGGGGAAAGTTAGTAATGATATTTGGTATCTTTGCAGAATTAGTAGCACTAATTTTATTGCCTAGAGCTTATTGGAAGGTGGAAAACAATTGCATAATAATAAAGGAAATAAAAATAACAAAACGCTTGTTATGGGAGGATATAAACCAGATTATTCTATCATCTGAAAGTATAGGGATTTTAAAGAACATATTAATTATATCAAACAAATTTAGTGAACCTATTGTAATATCATCGCTTATTAAGGATTATAAGAAATTACTTGGAGTAATTATAGAAAAATGTAAAGATAATAATGAAATTTTTATTGATGAAGAAGTACTAAAAATTATTAATTAGCAAATAAACAGTTATAGGTAACCAATAGAGTTCTATTGGTTTATTTTTGCTTAAGCTAACAAAATTCATGCCCATATGGGAAATATTTACTCCTTAATATATGCAGCTGAAAATGTTAATATAAATTAGAACCTAATGATGTGGAAGAGATATAGAGGATAATGAAACATCAGAAGGGGGCTTTAATTATTAATATTCCATTAGTAACCCAACAGACGGGTAAAGGAGATATTATGGACGTAGATATTTTAAGACAGGAACTAAAAAACAATAATATAGATAATGCGATAAGAATTATTGAGGAGTTTGGTGAAAATAAGTTTTACGAATCATTACCATACTTAATAAAATGTTTTGAAGATACAAATAATCATAAATTAAGAAATACTATTGCTATAGCTTTAGCAGATATAGGTGATCAATCCGCACTTAAACCTATAATAAACGCTTTGAATGATCCCAAAACTATAGGCAAAAGAGGAACTTTGTTATATGCATTAGGATTTTTTGATTATTCGCCATATATTGAGCTGCTCACTAATCTTATAATCAGTGGCAATTTTGAGGAAAGCAGGCAATCATTAAGCTTACTAGAAGCTATTGATATAAATATTGAACATGAAGTAATTGATGAATGTACTAAAAAAATTAATAAAGATATTAAAAGACAAGAAGAAAAAATTGAGTTTCTTTTGGAAGCAATAGATATTTTAGAGTCGTTAAAGAAATAGGAGAAGCTATGGATAAAAACAGATAAATTTGCAAGCTATCTTTATGAGGGGATAGGAGAGCACAATTGATTAAAGGGAGCTTAACATTATGAAAGGGGTGTCTAAAAATAATTTTGTGATTATTTTAGACACCTTCTTATTTTTTCAAGTTAAATTGCAGGCAGCTCATAGTCAGGGTATAATTTTGAGTTAATATCCTCTCTTGTTATATTAAAATGGCTTCCTACAAAAGGAGTTTTGTCAGGTACATGATAGTCAATTTCTCTTTGGAAGTATTCAATAAGCTCTGTTATAACTTCCATATTCATATTTTTTGTTGTGCCCTTCAGCCCTGCGTATTCAATCAGCATAGCTTCTAATGGAGAAATTCCAGTTCTTTCGCCTATTCCTAGAAGGGAAGTGTTTATAGCAGATGCTCCATAAAGCCAAGCTGTGGTTGCGTTACTTACAGCTGCATAAAAATCATTATGGCCGTGCCATTCTATCATTTCTGATGGAACATTACAATAATATCTAAGACCATGAATAAGTCCCTGTACGCTTCTTGGAAGTGAAGCTTTATTATATGAGACACCAAGTCCTAAGGTGTCGCAAACTCTTATCTTTATAGGAATATCAGTTTCCTTTGAAAAACCCATTAATTTATCCACTAGTGGCAACACAAATCCATAAAAATCAGCCATAGTTATATCCTCTAAATGGCATCTAGGACGAATACCATGATTTAGTGCTTCTATGACTACAGATAGGTACATATCCATAGTTTCTTCCCTTGTTTTATTTAATTTTTTAAATATATGATAATCAGAGCAGGACATAAGGATTCCAGTTTCTTTAATGTCCATTTCCTTTACTAATTTAATATCATCTTTATCGGCTCTTATCCAGGATGTAACCTCTGGGAATTCATATCCTCTTTCAATGCAAGTTTGTGCAGACCTTCTATCTTTTTCTGTATATAAAAAGAATTCTGTCTGCTTAATTACTCCTGAGTTATTATCTAGGTCGTGAAGATAATCGAAAATTCGCACCATCTGTTCTGCAGTATATGGAGGCATTGATTGCTGCCCGTCTCTAAAGGTAGTATCCGTAATCCATATGTCTTCTGGTAAATCCATAGGCACTTGTGAGTTATTGAAACTTACCTTCGGAATTTTAAAATAAGGAAAGACATCCTTGTAGAGATTCCCCATAGATACATCTTGAGGGTAATAATTGTAATTGGATTTTACCATATCATTCATCATCTCAAAACCTCCTTATAGCCAAGGTGTTGGCTTATTATTTCAATTAGAATATTGAATGAATTTAGTTTCTATATTTCATATATATTCAGGGGTAGGCCTTTTGTTTACAGTTATTTTTTATATGGTAATTTTGTACTGGCGATACTAAAAACTCAATAGAATCAAGCTCTTTAACTGCTTGTTTTCTATATTTTAGCACTTTTATTTTACATTGACAAAGAGGTAATTTTCTGAAAAATTGCAATTTTAGCTAAATAATCATTCATGTAATTCGTTTACAATACGAAATAATATTGTTTATTATAAAAATTGGATTTTGTAACAAAATCCAATCTGATTATAATTTTTAAAACGTTGACATTGATATATAAAAAGAATATACTTTTATTAAAATTAAATAATCCTCGGTAGGTGAGGCTACTATAAGGATATGGGTTGCTGCCGTAAAAGAATGGAAACATTCTGCACTGGTCAACAGATTTTGCCGAACAAAGAAGGCTTGATCTAATGCAATTTCACTGCCTGGTAGAGCTAAAACTTGAACGAGAAAGTATTGTAGATAATACCTTCATCATATTCAAGTTGTGATGGAGGTTTTTTGTTTTAGGAGGTGGGAAGAATGGAAGATGGCGATAGTAGTATGGATGGAGAGATTAATAATGCATTTAGTTATGTAGAGTTTATCTTCTATTCTTCTTACTTAACGTAATTATTTGTACTAATATCTCTTCACCAGGAGATCATATTTTAAGAAATTCAAATTTAATATAAATACGACTAAAACTCCACGAGGTGAAGAAATATGTTTCAAGAAAAGCAAAGTGAATTGATAAATAGCTTATTACAGAATGATAAGAATAAAATATATGAAATTATTGATAATATGTATCCTATAGATATTGCACTGCTTTTAGAAGATTTTAGCGATGAAAGTTTGTTAAGATTTTACGAATTAATGCATAATGAGCTGATGGCTCAAATTATAGAGCAATCCAGCCATCAATTACAAGTTAGAATTATTAAACTGCTTGATTTTCAAGATATAATAGATTTATTTTCTTATATGTCCAATGACGATATTGCAGATATTTTAGGAAACCTTCCAATTAAAACTAGAAAAAGTTTGCTGAAAATGATGAAGAAAAATGATACTAAACAGCTCCAAGAACTGCTAGGATATGACGAAGATAGTGCTGGTGGTATTATGACAACTGAATATATTGCACTAAAAAGCGATTTAACCATAGAAGAAGCCTTGAAAAAAATTAGAGAAATTGGTCCTGAAACAGAAGTAATCGAAATTATATTTGTACTAGATAAAAACAAAAAGTTGATTGGAACAGCAGACTTACGAGATATATTATTGGCATCTGAAGATAAAAGATTAATTGATATTATGGAGGATAATGTAATTTATGTTACCCCTGAAGTTGACCAAGAAAAGGTATCTTTGCTTGTTTCCAAATATGATTTGAAGGCTATTCCAGTTATTAATCATAATAACTGTCTTTTAGGAATTATTACAGTAGATGATATAATTGATGTTATTGTTGAAGAACAAACAGAGGATATGTTAAGGTTAGGTGGTGTAAGTAAGGAAGAGAGAGCAAATAGTACACTTAAAACTTCTATTACAAAGAGGCTGCCTTGGCTATTTATAAACTTGGGAACCGCTTTCTTAGCATCATTTACCGTAGGTCTGTTCGAAGACGTTATAGCCCAGGTAGTAGCTTTAGCTGCGGCTATGCCTATTGTTGCTGGCATGGGAGGAAATGCAGGTACTCAAACCTTATCTGTTGCGATTAGAGGTATTGCCCTTGGAGAACTCAGCCTTAAAAAGAATTGGAAGTTGGTATTTAAAGAAGTTACTCTAGGGGTAATAAATGGTGCAGCTACGGGGATTTTAACAGGTATTATACTTTATATGAAGTATAATAACCCTTATCTTGGATTAATTATTTTTGCCGCCATGATTGGAAATCTAATGATAGCAGGATTTTTTGGATTTTTAATACCCTTACTGCTAAAGGTATTTAATATAGATCCAGCGCTAGCTTCAGCTATATTTTTAACAACGGCAACGGATGTTTTTGGATTTTTTATTTTTTTAGGATTATCAAAAATGTTCTTACCTCTTTTAATGTGAATATATATCATAATATAATTATTTTAAGATACTGTGCAACTAGAAATATAAATTTATAATCAATTTAAGATAATTGGGTGGGAGAATTTTTAAATATGATGATTATTATAAAAGGAATCATTATTGGAATGATTGTTGTATTTCCGATAGGACCTCTTGGAATTATAGCTCTACAGAGAACTATAAACCGAGGTTGGAAAGTCGGCTTTTTTTCGGGAGTAGGTGCAGCTGTATCTGATTTGATTTATTCTTCAGCTGCAATATTTGGAATTAGTTTTGTGGATGATTTTATAGTTAAACGTAAGCATCAAATTACCCAAATAACAGGTGTACTTTTTTTAATTGTTGGAATAAATATTTTTATTAATGCCATAAAGAGCAAAGAAATAGAAGAAGAAGAGAAAAGAGAAATAATACACCCAGCACTTTCAAATTTTCTACTAGGATTATCGAATCCAATGACTTTTTTAATTTTTCTAACCATATTTACTAAAATGGAAACAAAATTAGAAAATGGACAGCCGATACATAACCTCATACTTGTGATTTCTATATTTATTGGTTCGATACTCTTTTGGCTTATAACTTCTAAATTTGTTAATAACTCTAAAAGAAATTTTAAGATTGAAACGTTTTATATGATAAATAAGGTTATTGGTGTTATAATATCTGTGCTTGGAATGTATGGTATATTAAAAGGGATATTAAGGTTATAATTATTAGAAAACATCGGACAAGTTTCTGGTGTTTTTTATTTTATGTATTGTATGTTGGTTCCGAATTAGAATTTTTATGAATAATCTCATCTTGGATTTATTTTACAATTTTTCAATTGACTAATTATATATTGGAGTGTAAAATTACACTATGGGTGTATAATTACTACTGAGAATTAATTAAATATATAGTTGTTTATTAATTTAAATGGGGGATATGTTTTGAAAATAAAGGATTTTATAAGTTTAAGTGTCTTTGGAATGAAAACCATATTGTTTAAAATGAGAAAACCAATCTTGGGAACTATAATACTTACAGATTATTGTAATTTAAGCTGCAAGCACTGTGCGGTTAATAATATAAATAAGATTATGTATCCATATGAAGATATAGTAGAGGAAATGAACAAGCTTTATGATGAAGGCATAAGGATACTTTTTTTCTGTGGTGGTGAAACTTTAACTTGGAAGGATGTCAATAAGACAATACGAGATCTTATTAAAGAAGCGAAGAAAATTGGCTTTTTAATAGTTAATATTGTGACCAATGGTACTATTGATTTGGATATACCTGAAGCCGATGTAATATTTTTAAGCCTTGATGGAATGAAAGAAAATCATAATTTAATAAGAGGAGATACCTTTGATACCATCTTAAGCAATGTTTCTAAAGCCGATTTTTCTAATATTTGCGTATATATGGCTGTGAACAATATGAATTATAAAGATATTGAAGCTTTATGTAAGTTGGTAAAAGAGACAAAAAATTTAAAATCAATATCCTTTAACTTTCACACTCCTTATGAAGGCACAGAGCATTTATCTTTAACAAGGGAGCAGCAAATACAAGCTGTGGATTCAATTAAATCCATGATAAAAGGTGGCTATCCTGTATTTAATTTATATTCCGCTTTGGATTATTATCTGCAAAATAAGTGGGACAGACCATGCTATCAATGTATCGTATCTGAAAACAAAAAAAGATTTGTCTGCGGTAGATGTGTAGAAATTGAAGGTCTTTGTGAAAAATGTGGCTACCTCTTTGCTGTTGAATTTTCTCTTCTCTGCAGGGGAAATGTTAAAGTGATTTTTGATATGATAAAAACTTACTTAAAATACGTATAGGAGTGAGGCATAGTGATTACAAATTTTTTAAGGCTGCTTTTTACTAAGTCTTTTAAGCCTTTTGTTTTTACAAACGAAAATAACTATGAACTTAATATGGATGTTCCAGAGCTTGGCATATATGTTCATATTCCATTTTGTACTAAAATATGCGCCTTTTGCCCATATAATAAGATAAAGTATGATAAGACTTTAGCAGCAGCATACAAGGATGCCTTGATAAAAGAGATAAATATTGTAGGAAGTTTAAATAAGAAAAAGAACAAAATAACCAGTGTGTATTTCGGTGGAGGGTCCCCAGCCCTTATGCTTGAAGAGCTTGCTGATATTTTAATAGCTTTAAGAAGTAATTTTGATATAAATTGCAATATAGGTTTAGAACTTCACCCAAGAGATGTCAATGAGGAGGATCTTTTAAAGCTTAAAAATATCGGTTTTGACATGGTAAGTATAGGGATTCAATCCTTCGATAAAGAATCCTTAAAGACTTTAGGAAGGGAATACATTAATGGCGCTGAAAAAGTTAGGATGGCAGCTTGCATAGGCTTTAAAACAATAGATGTGGATCTTATCTTCGGTATAGAAGGACAATGTGAAGAGAGCTTAAAAAGGGACTTTAAGACAGCCTTTGAGGCAGGGGCAACTCAGGTCTCAACCTATCCATTTATTGATTTTTCATACGCTAATAATAAAAGTAAACCTCTAGGAAAAAAGGATAAAAAGAAACTTCTTCAGTATCTTGAAAAAGTAAGTGAGGAGCTTCAATGTAAAAGAACTGCTGTATGGACCTTTGGTAAAAAAGATGTTCCAAGGTATTCATCCATAACAAGAGATAATTTTATAGGTTTTGGACCAAGTGCCACAACTCTTTTAAGGGATTTCTTTAAAATTAATACTTTTTCAGTAGAAGAATATATTAAGCGGGTTAATAGCAAAAAAATGCCCACTGCTCTTACAATGAAATTTAACGAAAGAACACGAGCGCTTTATTGGTTGTTTTGGAATTCCTATACATTAAGTATTGATAATGAAAGTTTTAAAAAGCTTTTTAAGAAAGACTTAGAACAAATATTTAAACTTGAGCTGACCCTTGGAAGAATCATGGGGTTACTAACTAAAACAGACCAAGGCTATGAATTAACAGAAAAGGGTACATATAGGTATCATTTAGTTGAACAAGCCTATACTCATCAATACATTGATAAAACTTGGAGAATAGCAAGACAAGAAGCATGGCCTAATAAGATAGAGTTGTATTAAGACAATGTTAAAGAAGCAATAGTTTAAACTATTGCTTCTTTTTTTAATTAATTATAAACCTAAATTTATAATTAATTATATTTTTAATTTTTTAGGTAAAGCTTTGCTCATACTCATAAATGTACTTGCAATTATTGCATCAACTAATGCTATTACCACAAGCACAAAACTTTGATTTAAGATAATAACTGGAAATAAGGAAAAAATTAAGCTGGATAATATTACACAATACATAATACTGCCGCTTGCCTTATAAAGAGTGGTTAATAATATACTTATCCCAACTAAATATGCTGAGAATTGTGCATAAAACTGTGGAAGCACAATAAACTTTGGTATATAAATAAGTGGTAAGAACCATAATGACCAAAACAGTCCTGTTGAAATAGAAGACTTCCAAAATCCGCTTTTCTCTTCATTTGCTGGCTGCACTATCCCTCTCCAGCCAATTTCTTGAGAACCCAATATTAATATTAAGAAGGGTAGATAAAAAAAGAAATCCGTAAAGTTACCATACTTATATACACCTTTTAAAAGTATAGCAAAACCGTAATGTAATACTAGAAATATTGGTATTAAAATAATGTTTTTTGGAGTATTAATTGCTTTTAATTTAGTTGTAAATCCTTTTACTCCACCTAAATTTTCTCTGTTTAAAATGTGTACCAAAAATGCTGAAATAAGTGGGCCTAAGCATCCAAGAATAAAAATAAATAAATAACTGGGATTAGAGAATATGTCATTAAATATGACTTTGAAATAAATTAGCAAACCAAAGCATGTATAACTTATTATAAATGATATTAATAAGAATTGATTAGAACTTTTCTTCAAGATTTGTCCTCCAATAAATTGTATTTGGTTGATGATGAAGTATGAATGGCCATTATACATATACTACCACATTTATACATATAAGTCATTATTTTTGGCTATTTATTTAAAAATTATGAAATTAATGAATATAAAAATAATTTTAAAAAAGTTCCCACTTATTTGTTGACATCCCATATTTTTCATAATATAATAAAGATGGTTGATGATGTATGATGCATCATGTATAAAACACCATATAAAAATAAAATATAAATTAAATTTCAAGGGGGAGTTTTATTATGTATATGGATTTAAGCAAGTATCCTGCAGAACCTTTTAAGATTAAGAGTGTTGAGCCTGTTAAAATGATTTCAAGAGAACAACGTGAAATTGCTATGAGAGAAGCTGGATATAATACATTCAACTTAAAATCAGAGGATGTTTACATTGACTTACTTACTGACTCAGGAACTAATGCTATGAGTGATGCTCAGTGGGCAGGAATGATGATGGGTGACGAAGCTTATGCTGGAAGTAAGAACTGGATATACTTAGAAGCAACTATAAAAGAATTATTTGGATTTAAACATGTTGTTCCTACTCACCAAGGACGTGGTGCAGAAAATATTCTTTCAACTATAGCTATTAAACCAGGCCAATATGTAGCTGGAAATATGTATTTTACAACTACTAGATATCACCAAGAAAAAAATGGTGGTGTTTTCGTAGATATAATTAGAGATGAAGCTCATGATGCAAGTATAGATCTTCCTTTTAAAGGTGATATTGATATTAATAAATTAGAAAGACTTATTGAAGAAAAAGGCGCAGAAAATATAGCTTATATATGTCTTGCTGTTACTGTAAACTTAGCAGGTGGACAACCAGTTTCTATCGCTAATATGAAAGCTGTTAGAGAAGTTACAGCAAAACACGGTATTAAGGTATTCTTTGATGCTACCAGATGTGTTGAAAATGCATATTTTATCAAAGAAAGAGAAGAAGGATATGCAAACGTTTCAATTAAAGCTATAGTACATGAAATGTTCAGTTATTCTGATGGTGCTACTATGTCAGGTAAAAAAGATGGTATTGTAAATATCGGTGGATTCTTAGCAATTAATGATGATGAATTATTTGGAAAAGCTAAGGAAATAGTAGTTGTTTATGAAGGTATGCCATCCTATGGTGGTATGGCTGGTCGTGATATGCAGGCAATAGCAATTGGATTTAGAGAAGCAATGCAAGAAGAGTATATAGAACATAGAATAAAACAAGTTAGATATCTTGGAGATAGATTAAAAGAAGCAGGAGTTCCAATAGTTGAACCTGTTGGGGGACATGCTGTATTCCTAGATGCAAGAAGATTCTGTCCACATTTAAATCAAGAACAATACCCAGCTCAATCACTAGCAGCGTCACTTTATATTGACTCTGGTGTTAGATCAATGGAGCGTGGTATAGTTTCTGCTGGTAGAGATGTAAAAACTGGTGAAAATCATAAACCAAAATTAGAAACAGTTAGACTTACTATTCCAAGAAGAGTTTACACTTATAGACACATGGATGTTGTAGCTGAATCAGTTATTAATTTATATAAACACAAAGAAGATATAAGACCACTTAAATTCATATATGAACCTGCCCAATTAAGATTCTTTACTGCAAAATTTGATTATGCAGACTAGTAGGAGTAAAAGTTTATTATTCTATATTATCAGGCTTCGTGCTTGATAATATAGAATATAAGTATGGTATAAAAAGGTATGTTGATTACAAAAGGATACTACTTTATAATGACTCCTATTATAGGGGTGAAAAATGGGGAGGAGATGTATGAATACTGAAGTTACTCAAAATACTCAAACGCAAAAGACAGCTAAGTTCCAATCTAAATGGGGATTTATATTAGCGTGTGTAGGTTCCGCCGTGGGTATGGCCAATGTTTGGGGATTCCCTTACAAATTAGGTAGCAGCGGTGGTGGAGCATTTTTAGTAGCTTATCTTATATTTATAGCCATTTTTAGCTATATAGGGCTTTCTGCAGAATATGCAATTGGTCGTAGAGCAAAAACTGGTACACTTGGTGCTTATGAAAATGCCTGGAAATCTGGCGGCAAGGAAGGCATTGGGAAAATTGTGGGATGGATTCCGCTTGCAGGTTCTATGTGTATAGCAATAGGATATGCAGTAATTATTTCATACGTACTTAAAGGATTGGCACAATCTATTACAGGTACTCTTATGACTGTAGACACAGGTATGTGGTTTGAGTCATTTTCTATGACAGATTATTCAGTTGTACCATATCATATAATAGTTGTTATTGGAACGTTACTTACGTTGACTCTTGGTGCAGATAGTATTGAGAAATCTAATAAGATTATGATGCCATTGTTTTTTATACTATTTATAGTTCTTGCTGTTCGTGTGGCTTTTTTACCAGGCGCAGTGGAAGGGTATAAATTCATGTTTATGCCAAGATGGGAATTTTTAAAAGATCCAATGGTTTGGATTTGGGCTATGGGACAAGCATTCTTCTCACTATCTGTAACTGGCAGTGGGATGATTGTGTATGGTGCATATCTATCAAATGACGAAGATATCATAGATGGTGCAAAAAGTACTGCTTTATTTGACACAATTGCAGCAATAGTAGCGGCATTAGTTATTATACCTGCTTGTTTTGCATATAATGTGGATGTTGGATCAGGTCCAGGACTTCTTTTTGTAACTTTACCTAAAATACTACAAGACATACCAGGAGGCAGGATATTTGCAATAATATTATTTACAGCAGTAGTATTTGGTGGAGTAAGCTCCCTACAAAATATGTTTGAAGTAGTTGGAGAATCATTAATGCATAAATTTCCTAAGTTAAGACGTATTCCTATGTTAATATTGCTTTGCATAATTTGTTTTGGTATAGGTGTTAATATGGAGCCTATATTCAAGTGGGGACCATGGATGGATATTATATCTATATATATTATCCCAATTGGAGCAACTCTCGGTGCCATATCTTGGTTCTGGATTATGAAAAAGGAAGATTTAATAAATGAAATTAACTTAGGGGCTAAGAAGAAACAAGGAGATTTATGGTATAATATGGGTAGGTACCTTTACGTACCATTTGCAACTATATTATGCATAATTGCGTTATTTATGAAGGTAGCATTTTAAATTAAATAGAGCTAAATAGGTGGATTAGTACTCCGCCTATTTTATTTACATAATAAAATAATAATGGTATAATATATCAAGTTATTAGTTAGCTTTAATCAATAAAAAGACAGGAGTAATAGCGTGTTAATTAACAAGAAAACTTTAAGTGATCAAATTTATGATATATTAAAAATGGAAATATTAAAAAGAGAAATACCTTTTGGAACTAAATTAGTCAATAGAACACTGCAAAAAAGATTTGAGGTTAGTTCATCTCCTATTCGAGATGCTATAAATCGCTTAAATCAGGATGGACTTATTACATCTATTGATAAATCTGGAGCAACAGTAGTTGATTTTGATTACGATTTTTTTCTTGAAATAAATGAAGTACTTTTGTATGTAGTTAACACTGGAATAAAATTGTCTTTTGAAAAGTCTAAAATAGAAGAAGTTTGCAAAGATTTAGAAGAGTATATGATGCTTCAAGAAAATTATATAGGAACTGATGAGTTTTATTATTATGATTATAAATTTCATAAAACATTTATTGAATATTCTCAAAATGGCAGATTGAAAAAGATTTTTGATGAATATAACGTTCTTCATGAAATGCTTGTTAGAAATTATTATGAGGTAGAGACATTTCAAATTCAGGAAGATGGCATTGTGATACATAAACAAATAATAGATGCATTTAGAGCTAAAGATTATCAATTGGCTATGACGCTTACTGAGGAGCATTATAAAGCCGCTGAACAAATTTTTAAGAAGGTACTTCAACCAAGGAAAGAAAAGTTGGAGGAAGATGATTCTTCTAACTAAACTAAATTACTATTTATAAAAGACACTTAATAATTAATTTACATTAATTATTAAGTGTCTTTTGTTTATTGCAGAATATTTTAAAGATTTTAATTTAAAAAGTTTTTTATTATATCCATTAACTTTTATAATTTTCACATAAGTGTTAAAAAAATGTGAAAAAATTGTTAAAAAAAACACAAATTTTGTTAATGATTTTTATTTACAAATAATCCCATAGGAGTATAATAAAGTTATAAATATTAGAACATATTCTAGAATTAATTCTAAAACATATTCTAATTTCATATATTGCATGGAATAACAATGAAAAATTACAATAAATTTCATTGGTAAATTATAGTGTATATCTTTCGTGAACCAATTCAATTTATCAATAGGATAAATTACTTTAACATTAATTATTTAGCTGGAGTTGGTATAAATTTGCCTATTAAAAGCAAGATGCAGTTAGCCATTTCAATATAGTAAATTCTAATATTTATTTCAATTGCTACTTTCGTAATTAACCATAAAACCAAATTTTTAAGGGGGAATAAAAAAATGGACAAAAATGGTTTAGCTTTAGAAGGTATAAAGATAGTTGAATTATCAAGCTTTGTGGCAGCACCTAGTTGTGCAAAAGTACTTGCTGACTGGGGAGCAGAGGTAATTAAAGTAGAGCCAGTTCAAGGAGACAACCTAAGAATAGTAGGTCCAGTCTATAATGCACCTGCAAAAGATGAAGAAAACCCTATGTTTGAACTTGAAAATGGAAACAAGATGGGTATTGCTATAAATACCGGAAGTGAAAAAGGAAAAGAAGTGTTAGGAAAATTACTTCAAGATGCAGATGTTTTTATAACAAATGTAAGAGAAAAGGCATTAGAAAGAAGTGGACTTTCCTACGAACAATTAAAAGATAAATATCCTGGATTAATTCATGCTCATATATTAGGCTATGGAGAAAAAGGGCCACTTAAGGACAAGCCAGGCTTTGACTACACTGCATATTTTGCAAGAGGGGCTGTAAGTATATCTCTAATGGAAAAAGGAACATCACCAGCTAATACTAATGCAGGTTTTGGTGATCATTATGCTGGTATGAGTTTAGCAGCTGGTATATTGGCAGCGCTTCATAAAAAAACACAAACCGGTAAAGGTGATAGAGTAACAGTAAGCTTATATCATACAGCTATATTTGGTATGGGATTAATGATTACTACTGCACAATATGGAAATAAAATGCCATTATCAAGAAGAACACCTAATAATCCATTAGCAACAACTTTTAAGTGTAAAGATGATAGATGGATACAATTAGCTTTACTCTCATATGATAAGTGGTTTCCTAAGTTCTGTAAGGAAGTAATAAATAGATTGGATTTAATTGAAGATGAAAGATTTAATACTCAAGATGAAGTAGTAAAACATGTTGAAACCTTTGTTGGGATATTAGAGCAAGAAATGATTAAAAAGACTTTAGGAGAATGGGCTGAATTATTAGATAAAGCTGATTTGCCATATGAAAAATTACAAACTTGTGAAGATATACTGGAAGATGAACAAGCATGGGCAAATGATTATTTATTTAAGAAAACATATGACAATGGAAATACCGGCGTGTTAGTTAATACACCTGTTAAATTTAATGAATCTGGAATTAAACCATATAAACCTTCACCAAAACTTGGGGAGGATACTGAGGAAATTCTTTTAGGGTTAGGATACAGTAAAGAAGAGATAGAAGAAATGAGAAAAGGGAAAGCAATAAGATAAATTATCAAAAAGCTTTTAATATACAGGGACAAGAATTTTAAATGTTAGAAAGGGGCGAAATATTTATGGCAGATAACAAAGATGAAAAAAAGAGAGCTGCCGAGGTGATCAATGGCATACTAGCTAAATCATACGCAGATGCTTGGAAGGCAAAAGAAGATGGGAAACCAGTTGGATGGGCAACCTCTGTATTTCCGCAGGAATTGGTAGAAGCATTTGGCCTAGATGTATTATATCCAGAAAATCAAGCTGCTGGTGTTGCAGCTAAGAAAGAGTCTTTATCTCTTTGTGAAGCAGCTGAAAGCATTGGATATTCAATGGATTTATGTGCATATGCTAGAACAAATTTTGGATTATTAGAAAAGGGTGGCTCAGAAAACTTAAATATGCCAAAGCCTGACTTTATATGCTGCTGTAATAACATTTGTAATCAAGTTATTAAATGGTATGAAAACATTGCAAAAGAACTAGATATACCATTGATAATGATTGATACTACATTTAATAATGAAGATCAGGTAACAGAGAGCAGAATTAAATACCTTAGAGCACAATTTGAAGAGGCTATAAAACAACTTGAAAAGATTTCTGGAAAGAAATTTGATCCTAAAAAATTAGAAGAAGTTATGAAGATTTCTGCAGAAAACGGAAGGCTTTGGAAGTACTCTATGAGTTTGCCATCAGGAGCTTTTCCATCACCAATGAATGGATTTGATTTATTTACTTATATGGCTGTTATTGTATGCTATAGAGGCAAAAAAGAAACCACAGAGGCTTTTAAATTATTAATTTCTGAATTAGAAGAAAATATTAAGAATAAGCAAACTTCATTTAGAGGAGAAGAGAAATATAGAATTATGATGGAAGGGATTCCTTGCTGGCCATATATCGGTTATAAAATGAGAACGTTATCAAGCTATGGGGTTAATATGACCGGAAGCGTTTATCCTCATGCATGGGCATTACAATATGAAGCAAATGACTTAGACGGAATGGCCAGAGCTTATAGCAGCATGTTTAACAATGTTAATTTAGACGCAATGAGTAAATACAGAATAGATTCCTTGAAAGATGGAAATTGTGACGGAGCATTCTACCACATGAATAGAAGCTGTAAATTAATGAGTTTCATTCAATATGAAATGGAAAGAAAGGTTTTTGAGGAAACTGGTATACCATATGCAGGATTTGATGGAGATCAAGCAGATCCAAGAAGTTTCAGTAAGGCTCAATTTGAAACAAGACTTCAAGCTTTAGTAGAAGTTATGGAAGAAAGAAAGAAAGGAGGAGAAAAGTAATGGATAATATAAAAAGCATTCTATCTAAGTTAGAGGAAGCTAATAAAAATCCTAAAAAAGTTGTTTCTAATTACAAAGAAAAAACAGGAAATAAAGCAATTGGATGTTTTCCTGTATATACTCCAGAAGAGATCGTATATGCAGCAGATATGCTTCCAATAGGCATTTGGGGAGGCGACGTTGACGTAAATTTGGCTAAACAATATTATCCGGCATTTTGCTGCTCAATAATGCAATCATGTATGGAATTTGGCTTGAAAGGTGTATATGATGACTTATCAGCGGTTATTATTCCAGGTATGTGTGATACATTGAACTGTATGGGACAAAATTGGAAAAGTGCTATAAAAAATGTGCCATATATTGCTTTAGTTCATCCTCAAAATAGAAAGTTAGAAGCTGGTGTAGAGTATTTAGTTTCTGAATACAAACATGTAAAAGAAAAAATAGAAGAGATTAGAGGTAAGGAAATAACTGAAGAGGAGTTACAAAATAGTATAGAAATATACAATGAACACAGAAAAGCAATGAGAGAATTTGTAGATCAAGCAGCTAAACATCCTAATACAATAAATAATTATGAACGAAATGTTGTTATTAAAAGCGCTTTCTTTATGAGAAAAGATGAACACACAAAAATAGTAAAAGAGTTAAATAATTTATTAGGTAACCTACCACAAGAAAGATATGATGGTAAAAAAGTATTGGTAACTGGTATATTATTAGATTCAAAAGAAATGCTTAATGTTTTTGAAGAGAACAAATTAAGAATAGTAGCTGATGATTTAGCTCAGGAAAGCAGACAATTCAGAACGGATGTTCCTGAAGGTAAAAATGCATTGGATAGATTAGCAAGACAATGGTCTGATATTGAAGGATGTTCTTTAGCATATGATCCTAAAAAACTTAGAGGTAAAATGATTGCAAAAGAAGCTAAAACCAAAGGAATCGATGGCGTAGTATTTGCAATGATGAAATTTTGTGATCCAGAAGAATACGATTATCCAATTGTTAAGAAGGATATTGAAAAAGAAGGTATTCCTACAACAATGATAGAGGTGGACCAACAAAATAAGAGTACTGAACAAATAAGGACAAGAATTCAAACATTCTCAGAAATATTATAAAGATATTTTATGTAAAAAATAATTAAATTTCCATTGTAAACTATGCAGCAGTTTTTCAGATAATAAAGGAGCATGATTTTTAAAACTCTAATGAAAAATTGCTGCAGTTTATTAAAGGGGCGAATTTAAAAGGAGGAAAGTATGTTATTTAAGAAAGAACATGAACTTTTAAGAAAATCTGTAAGAGATTTTGTGGTTAAGGAATTGATAGATATTCCAGAGCAACTTGACACTGAGGGGAAATTACCTAAAGATTTAATAGAAAAGCTTGCAAAATATAAATTTATTAGTCCTGTAATACCTAAGGAGTATGGTGGAGCTGGTGCAGATTATGTTTCTTACACCATAATAATGGAGGAAATTAGTAGGCGTTGTGCTTCTACTGGAACATTTATAACTGCAGGAGCATCATTGGTAGCATTACCTTTACTTAACTATGGAACAGAAGAACAAAAACAAAAGTATTTAAAACCTCTTGCAACAGGTGAATATATTGGAGCTTTTGGGCTTACTGAACCAGGAGCAGGTTCTGATGCTGGTGCTACTCAAACTACAGCAGTTTTAGATGGAGATTATTATATTTTAAATGGAAGAAAAACATTTATTACAAATGCACCTATTTGTGACTTTGCTATCGTAACGGCAGTTACTGAAAAGGGTAAAGGAACAAAAGGGATTTCAGCATTTATAGTTGAAAGCAAGTGGGATGGTTTTTCAACTGGAGCTCATGAGAACAAAATGGGTATTAGGGGCACTGAAACAGCAGATTTAATATTTCAAAATGTAAAAGTTCCTAAAGAAAATCTTCTTGGGAAAGAAGGTAAAGGCTTTAATATTGCTCTAAATACACTTGATGTTGGTAGAATTGGAGTAGCTGCTCAAGCTCTTGGAATAGCTCAAGGTGCTTTAGATGAAGCTGTAAAGTATGTAAAGGAAAGGGTTCAATTTAATAAACCTTTAGCAAAATTTCAAAATACTCAATTTGTGATTGCAGATATGCAAACAAAAGTTCAAGCGGCAAGATTGCTTGTATATGATGCTGCACAGAAGAAAGATGCCGGCATAAATCCAGGGTTTGAATCTGCAATGGCTAAATATTATGCAGCCGAAGTAGCAAATGAAGTAGCTTATAAAGCATTACAATTACATGGTGGATATGGATATATGAAAGACTATCCAATAGAAAGAATATATAGAGATGCTAGAATTACATCTATATATGAAGGAACATCTCAAGTTCAGCAAATGGTTATTGCAGGAAAAGTTCTTGGGTAGTATATACTCAAAAATAAATGAAATTGGAGGTCAAAGATTTGAGGATAGTAGTATGTGTTAAACAGGTTCCAGATACAACAGAAGTAAAAATAGATCCTAAAACAGGAACACTAGTAAGAGAAGGTGTTCCAAGTATATTAAATCCAGATGATGCAAATGCACTTGAAGAAGCTTTAAGGTTAAAAGATACAGATAAAAATATAACTATCTCAGTTGTTACAATGGGTCCGCCTCAAGCAGAGGTTATGTTAAGGGAGTGCCTTGCAATGGGAGCAGATGAGGCTTATTTAATAAGTGATAGGGCATTTGCAGGTTCTGATACTTGGGCAACTTCAAAAGTTATTGCTTCAGCAATTAGAAAAATTAAAGACTATGATATTATATTCGCTGGTAGACAAGCTATAGATGGAGATACAGCTCAGGTAGGACCACAAATCTCTGAAAAGTTAGACATTCCGCAAGTTACTTATGTTCAAGATTTTAAAATCAATGACAATGAAATAACAGTGCAAAGACAATTAGAAGATGGCTATGAAATAATTAAAGTTAAAAAACCTGTTTTATTAACTGCTGTAAGTGCATTAAATACTCCTAGATATATGGCTGTTGATAAAATATTTGAGGCATATGAAAAGGAAATAATAACTTGGACTATTGATGATTTAGATATAACAAAAGAAGGAGTTGGTCTTCAAGCTTCTCCAACTAAAGTGTTTAAATCATTTACTCCAGAACCTAAAGGCAAAGGTATTATGCTGGAAGGATCAACACAAGAAGTTGTTGAAAGGCTGCTTGTAAGTTTAAAACAAAAACATATTATATAAAATGATTGGAGGATAATATGGATATAGTAAAAGATTTAAGTGCTTATAAAAATGTCTGGGTAATTGCAGAACAAAGACAAGGTAAGATAACTCCTGTAGTCATTGAGTTATTAGGAGAAGGAAGAAAAATAGCTAATGACATTGGAGTAGAATTATGTGCTATTTTACTTGGACATAATGTTGATAATCTAGCAGATGAATTAATAAAATTCGGAGCTGATAAAGTTTATTATGCTAATAGTCCATTACTAGAAAAATACACTACTGATGGATATACAAAAGTTATAGTTGATGCCGTAAATGATATTAAACCTGAAATTATATTAATAGGTGCAACTCATATTGGAAGAGATTTAGCGCCTAGAATAGCATCAAAACTAGATACTGGATTAACAGCTGACTGCACTAAGTTGGACATAGATCCAGAAGACAAAAAACTTAGGCAAACTCGTCCAGCTTTTGGTGGGAATATTATGGCAACAATTATATGCCCTAATAATAGACCACAAATGTCTACAGTAAGACCAGGTGTCATGGATAAAGCTGAAAGGGATGAAAATAAAAAAGGAGAAGTTGTAAAATTAAGTGTAAATCTAACTAAAGAAGATATAAGAACAGAAGTTGTAGAAATAGTTAAATTTAAAAAGGAATTAGTATCATTAACAGAAGCAAACTTTATTGTATCAGGGGGACTTGGTCTTGGAAATGCTGATGGTTTTAAATTATTAAAAAGGTTAGCTGATAGATTAGGGGGAGTGGTTGGATCTTCTCGTGCAGCTGTAGATGCTGGCTGGATTGATAATTCACATCAAGTAGGACAAACAGGAACAACAGTAAAACCAACAGTTTATATAGCATGCGGTATTTCAGGTGCCATACAACATTTAGCTGGTATGCAAGAATCAGATATAATAATTGCTATAAACAAAAATGAGTCAGCTCCGATATTTGAAGTTGCAGATTATGGAATAGTTGGAGACCTATATGATGTGGTGCCTAAGTTATTAGAGCTATTAGATGATGAAGAACGTATTACAGAATTATTTGAAGAAAGCAAAATAGCAAAGTAACTGTGCCATTTATAATGGGCATCCCTATTCTAATATAGTCATATTAGAATAGGTGAGAGCATTATAAAACAAACCTAAATATCTAATCTGATTATCTTAAAGTCACTGCAGAATGTAAAAATTATACCTAATTTTATAGATATGGAGAGGATAATATGAGTGAAAATTCAAAATCTAAGGTAGGACTTTTAACTGCTTTTGAAGTAGCAGCAGTATGGTTTGGGGCTCATGTGGGAGGGGGATTTGCAACTGGTAATCAGACAATGAATTTTTTTGTTAAACATGGTTGGAATTCTATATGGTTACCTGCAGTCATAATTACAATTATAGGATTAACTTACAGAGAATCATTAATACTCGCAAGAAACTATGGAACCTATGACTATAAAAGCTGGTCAAAGAAAATGTATGAACCCTATGACAAAGTTTTTTCCGTTATTTTTGAACTAGGATATTTAATGATAGTATTATTAGGTACAGGAGGATCCATTGCAGGATCAGCTGCTCTAATGGAGAGCTTTGGATTAAATTATCTAGCAGGTGTTTTAATTACAGGTGGTGTTTTTTATATACTAACTATATATGGAGCAGATTTAATAAGAAAAGCTTCAACTATTATAACTATATTAATATTAATATTCTTAACAATCATAGTAATTGTAGGTATATCCAGTAATTCATCAAATTTAGCACATCTTGTTGCAACAAAATATTCACCTTCATCCATAGGAACAACTCTATATAGTGGACTCCGATATGCTGGTTATCAATCTTTTGTTGTTGCTATTGTACTTAGTGCAAGTGACAACTTAAAATCTGATGCAGCTATTAATAAATCAGTAATTTTAGGTATTATTTTAAATGGTGTAATGATAACATTATCTTGTTTAATGCTATTATCATGGGTACCAGGGACTTTAAAGCAAACTTTACCACTTTTATATGTATGTAAGCAGTTAAATAGCAAATTTTTATTAGTAGCTTATTCAACAGTACTATTCCTTGCATTTGTATCAACAGGTATAGGTTGTGTATTTGGAGCAGTGGCTAGATTTGAAAAGGTCTTTAAGAAGCCTGAGAATATTAAAACAAAAAGAGGCTTGATTTCTCTTGTTTGCATGTTGTTATCCATGGGGATTTCATTATTTGGATTAACTAATATTGTTGTTGTGGGTTATGGATATGTTGGAATACTGGGTATATTTGTTGTGGTTATTCCATGCATAGTTGTAGGAAGAATAAAAAATAGTAGGTTTAAAAAAGAAAAGGATAGTGTATCATCCTTGGAAGTATAACAGGCAATTAATAGATGACAAAATATTTTATAAAGAGGGAGATACAGATGTATACAATGGGATTGGATATAGGCTCTACTACTTCTAAAGGTGTAATTATAAAAGATGGAAAAGAAATTATTATAAGTGTTGTAATACCTGTTGGAACTGGAACTAGTGGACCTGAAAAATTAATAAGACAATTAAAGGAAAAATCTAATTTAACAGAAAAAAATATAGAGAAAACAGTGGTTACAGGTTACGGAAGAATTCAATACAAAGATGCGGACAAACAAATAAGTGAATTAAGCTGTCATGCCAAAGGAGTAGCGTTTTTAATACCAGAAGTAAGAACTATAATAGATATTGGTGGGCAAGATGCTAAGGTTATGAAGTTAAATGACAAGGGTAAGCTTATAAATTTTATAATGAATGATAAATGTGCTGCTGGTACAGGTAGATTTTTAGATGTCATGGCTAGAGTTCTTGAGACAGATGTTTCTAAGCTGGGAGAAATATCGGAGAAATCTAAAAATGAAGTTTCAATTAGTAGTACTTGTACTGTATTTGCCGAATCAGAAGTAATCTCTCATCTATCAGCAAATGCAAAAAAAGAGGATATTGTAGCAGGGATTCATACATCTGTAGTAAGACGTGTAGCTGCTCTTGCAATGAGAATGGGTATTGAGGATAAAGTAGCCATGGTAGGTGGGGTGGCCAGAAATAGTGGAGTAGTTAGGGCTATGAAAAAAGAATTAGGCCATAATATAAAAGTACCAGAACTAGCGCAATTAACTGGGGCATTGGGTGCTGCTATTTATGCATTTGAGGAAATAAAATAGTGAATTTAAAGAGAGGGATTTCATCCGCGTTAGGATGAATATTCCTCTTTTGACATATTATTAAAAATAAAATATAATAAAAGTGTAGTTTATTTAGTGAATTTTCAATAATATTAAATATTTATTAAAATATATTATTTTAGGTGGTGAAAGCACTTTTATGACTAACATTGAAGAAAAGCAATTTGAAAAGAGAAAAATTATTACTGATAAGGCAATGGATTTGATGAATGAAGTAGCATTTGAAAAAGTAACTGTTCGAATGATTTGTGAAGCAGCAGATATTTCTGCCGGAACATTTTATCATTATTTTGAGAATAAGTTAGATCTACTTATTGAATTATTTGGCTTAATAGATGGATATTTTAAAGAAAATGTTCTAGCAAAATTAAATAATGAAGATGAAATAGAAAATATATTTAAATTTTGTGAAGGATTTGCTGAGTATGCTACATTAATAGGTTTTAAAAAATGTAAAGTACTTAATTCTACATTTCCGATTGGAAGCAAAGAAAATTGTTATGAGGAAAATAACCGTATTCTTTATAGTGAATTAAATAAAATCATAAATCGTGGACAGGAAAAGGGGCAAATAACTACTGATTATACTGCATATAAATTGGTTGATATGATTATCACCATCATAAGGGGATATTGTTTTGACTGGGCAAGAAGAGAAGGACCCTATGATTTAGTAAAGTATATTAATGAAGTTATTACAGTATTTATAAAAAGTATTAAGATTAATAACTAATATTAGGATGAAATTATTTAAAAGCAATAAAGAAGTCATAGGCTTCTTTTTTTGATTTATTGTAAACCTAAAATATTGATTGGGTTGACAATTAAAAACTTATTTATTATCATTGACATAAGAAAAGTGGACATATTGTTTAAGAAATATAAGGAGGAAGTAAAAATGAAAAGCTTTATTAAGGGGTTAGAGAAAAAGGTTATAGGAGGACAGGCTACAAGTTTTGAAGAAGCTATGAAACTAGCAGGTATTGAAGAAAAAGATGATATAAAAGAGCTATGTAATAGTGCTAATAACATAAGGGAGTTTTTTTGTGGAATAGAAGTAGATCTTTGCAGCATTATGAATGCAAAGTCAGGACACTGCTCTGAGGACTGTAAGTTCTGTGCTCAATCTGCCCATTACATAACTAATGTAGAAGTATATGATTTAGTTTCAAAGGAAGCAGCTTTAAAGCTTGCTAAGGAAAACGAAAGTGAAGGAGTTAATAGATTTTCCTTAGTCACCAGCGGCAGAGGAATTATTGGCAGTGAGTTTGAGAAGGTTGTAGAAATTTATAAAGAGCTAAATAAAGAAGTTAAAATGGATTTGTGTGCATCCTTAGGAATACTAGGATATGGTGAGCTTCTTAGCCTAAGAGAAACTGGAGTAACTATGTATCATCATAATTTGGAAACCAGCAGAGACTATTACGAAAGAATATGTACAACTCATAGTTATGATGAAAGAATAGATACTATAAATGCAGCTAAAAAAGCTGGCATGGCTGTTTGCTCAGGAGGAATTATCGGCCTTGGAGAAAGCTTAGATGACAGAGTTAAGCTAGCTTTTCAGCTAAGAGATTTAGGTGTTCAATCCATTCCTATAAATGTATTAAATCCAGTAAAAGGAACGCCTTTAGAAAACCAAGAAAGATTAAGCCAAGATGAAATACTAAAAACCATTGCCATTTTTAGATTTATAAATCCCCAAGCCTTTATAAGACTTGCCGGGGGAAGGAACCTCATTGACGAATTTGGTAAGAATTGCTTTAGTGCAGGAGCAAATGCTACAATTACGGGAAACTATTTAACAACATCAGGTAATAAGATATGTGATGATAAGAAAATGATAAGTGAATTAAAGCTAGAGGTTAGAAAAAATATATGAAGCAATTGAAGAAGAGTATAGGTCTTTAATTAAATTTTCATAGGAGTTTTTAAGTATTAAAGGGGATAAGCCTAAAAGTTTATCCTCTTTAATTATCTTTATATATACAAAGGCGTGGGATAATTTTACTATATTGTTACATTTTATTGAAAAAGTATGAATAAACTAATATAATATTAATATGACTTTTTAGTATAAAATTAATATTAGTTCTTGTAAACATTTTTTAAATTTAGAGGAAGGGTTTTTGTATTGTGATTTGTTAATGTTAAATGGGGGGATATATATATGAACAATATATATCAAAAGTTTAAAAAGAATATAAAAGCAAAAAATACCTTTCATAAATTAATGCTTTCCTATGTTATCTTCATAGTTCTCTTTCTTTTAACAACCATGTTTGTGTTATATAAAGGCTATAAAAAGCAAATTGTTGAACAATCCAGCAGGGTATCTGAAAATATTATAAATCAAGCCGAGTATTATACGGGCTATACTCTTGACTGGGCAAAGTCTTACATATACAAATTGTATTTAGATGAGCAGGTTTATAATTTGATGTTTGATTATAATAGCAATTCAAAGTTAGGTTTTTCACCATATTTAAAGGTAAAACAAGCTGCTGCTATGATTCCATCCATTCAATCTGTGTACGTTTACAACCGTAATAATAAGATGATATACTCATCCGATGGGAACTCATCTTATTATTCCTTGTTTTATGATAGCGATATAATGAAGAGGCTTAAAGAATCTACTGAATCACTCAGCTCAAATTTTATTTCAAGACAGATAACAGTACCTATCAATGGAGAAGAATATAAAAGAAATATACTTACATTAATTTTATCAAATTCAAAGTCGGATATAGATGGAAATCCATATGGAGCTATAGTTTTAAATCTTGATGCTAATTCTGTACAAGCCTATTTTCACAATATGTCAGAAAGCGATTATAATTTGATGGCTATAAATAAAAAAGGACAGGTAATTTTACATTCTGATGAAGATATGTTTTTAAAGGATGTATCAAATTTAAATTATGTTAATAAGATAATAAACTCTAAAAATAAACAAGGAAGTTTTTTAGTCAATATTGAAGAAAGTCCATCAATAGTAACGTACAGATACAGCAAGAAACTAGACTTATTTTTTTTAAATATAGTAAAATATGATACCTTAATTGAAAGTATCAGAGGAATGAGCAGATTTTTGATTTTAGCATTCATTTTATTATTTTTGTTTGGACTAGGATATTCAATATTCACCTCTAGAAAAATATATAAACCAATTGCTGAAACGGTAAATACAGTTAAAAAATATTTAGATATTGATGAAGATATAAATAAGGAGCTAGGAATTGAAGAAAATTCGAGAAATGAAATGGAATATGTTACAAAGGTAGTAGATACTCTTATGAATAAACCTATATCCTTTGCAAAGCTTTCGGATAAGGATTTATATTTTATTAGAAATCAACTGCTTAAAGCTCTCCTTTTAAATATGGTTACAGAATTTGAAAGTTTTAAAGTGAAGTTAAAGGAAGTAGGTTTTGAGGTAGCTAGTGGCAATATAGCTATAGTGTTATTTAAGATGGATTCTTATAAAAAACTTATAAAAGAAAAGGGAGATGAAGAATTTAAAAGTTTAAAGCGCAATTTATATATTGAGATTTCTAATATATCCAAAGAATATTTTGAGTGTGAGATTATAGGACTAGAAGAGGATGAGATATGTCTCATTATAAAGGTTAAAGATAAAATAGATGATGAATTAACAAATAAAATAGTTCAGTTAATCCAAAAAAGCCAGGAAACAGTACTTAACAGCTTAAATATTTCTCTTTCAGCATCAATAGGCAGATATGCAGAAAGACTTGAGGAAGTAGCCAATGGATATAAGACTGCAAAAGACTATATTAACTATCGTTTTAAATATGGACCTAAGTCGATACTAATTAATGATCAAATAACCCAGGATATTTCCGGGGAAAGTAAGTTTGAAGATGCACAGCCAGAAGCACTTTTTAAAGCTGTAAAGCTGGGAAATCTTGATGAGGTAGAAGTTGAACTTGATAAAGTATTTAGTATACTGAAGAAAATGTCCTATAGTGATATGAGAATTTCTATTACTCAATTTGGAATTAACTCTCAAAAGGTTATAAATAATATTTGCCACATGAGCAAGGAAAATGCTTATATAGACATTAAAGAACTCACTGATAATTTATTTAATTATGAAACTATAGATGAAGTTAAAGATTACTTCCTAAATATATATAAAAATGTTGTAACTCAAATAAAAGAGAAAAAATCTAATAGAAAAAATGATGTAATTGAAAATGTAAAAAGGTATATAAATCAAAACTACTGCGATCAGTTATTAGCCTTAGAGGTCATAGCATCAGAAATGAGGCTTTCTCCAAATTACTTGAGAACTATATTTAAGGAAAGTGAAGGTAAATCCATTTCTAATTATATAAATGAGGTTAGATTTGAAAAGGCTAAGGAGCTTTTAAAGACTACAGAACTTACAGCAAAGGAAATTTCAATAAAAATAGGGTTTGAAAACTTCAATTATTTTTACACAGCTTTCAAAAAATACTATGGAGTGTCTCCAAATCAATTTAGAAACAACATAAATAGTATATATCAATAGGGTAAAAAGTATAGCTTAGATATAAAGAAAGACTTA
>NZ_JMFY01000057.1:0-4084 GCF_000765165.1 Clostridium sp. HMP27
AAGGCGCCGCGGGTCCATCTCAAAGCGGATTACTCTTTTGATTATCTCTTCATGCGAAAAAATAATGTTATGCGGTATTAATCTCCCTTTCGGGAGGCTATCCCCCTCTTTGAGGCAGGTTACCCACGTGTTACTCACCCGTCCGCCGCTAATCCACCCCGAAGGGTTTCATCGCTCGACTTGCATGTGTTAGGCACGCCGCCAGCGTTCGTCCTGAGCCAGGATCAAACTCTCAATTTAAAAGTTTAATCTGTTTCGCTCATCGCGTTTCTTAACATTAACTGTTAAGTAATTGACTGGTTTCTATTCTCTGTTCAATTTTCAAAGACCTTGTCGCCTTAAGCAACTTCTATATAATAGCATTTCTATTTATATTTGTCAACAATCTTTCAAAATGTTTTTCAAAGTATTGTTAACCACTGTGTTGCATGCCATTTATCTTAACGACGAATATTATCTTATCATGGCTTGACCCATATACTATTACTATTTAATGGCATTAACCCGAGCTAAGACACATCATCCTTTATTGCTCGACCATATACTTAATATCTCGCATAGTGATACACCCGATAAAGTTTAAAGGAAATTGCAATGCAATTTCCTTTAATTATGAATGTTTTACATTCCAAGTAATTTTATAACTACCTTTATGTTTTCCTTCAACTTTTAATTTATAGGTAGAATCTTTTTCTATTTTAATTGTTTTCCTAATTGACTCCTTAGGATTTTCAATTTTAAATAATTCATTATCATTTTTGTCAACTAAAGTTATTTTTAAATCTCCTTCTTTTGTAACTATTTCAATATTTAAATTTAGTTCATCTCCTTCTTTAAGTTTAATAGAATTGAACTTATGTCCATCAAAGCTTGAATATGACATTTCCATACTATTCTTAGTATTATTTTCAATAGAGTTTGTTGATTTATAACTGCCACCAGAGCATCCTACTAAAAATAATATTATTAATTCGCTAATCAATACAATCATTTTATTTTTTAATTTATTAAACATCCCTTACATCTCCAACTATATTTTTGTAGCAACCTTACCTTGCAGTATTATACTTGCATCACATAGGTCAATTACCACCTAATATTTAACCTTCTTCTTGCTTGCAAAGAATCATAGCAAATATATGCATATAGAACCCTATAAATATAGTTATAAAACTTTTAGCTGCATATACTATGATATTAGTATCAGGTATTATCTTTAGAACACTTGCTATTAAACTCGTTATCACACCAATTATCGCTAACTTCCAAAAATATTTCTTCCCTATCTTCCTACCTTCACTAAATGCCTCTTCTGCACTTACATCATGATATATTAAGTAAGCTTCGCAAGGAATTACTGTTACTACTACATATACAAGAAGAATCATAACTGCTATTATGAAGAAAGGAATCATTATAGTAAAAATTGATAAAAGTGATATTCCTATAATTAGTGCACCGATTATAATAGTCAATGTCAAGTATCTTAGATAAAAATGAAGACTATCAATAAAAGCTTCTTTGTAATTTACTTCTTCATCTCTTACTATTATTTTTATAACTAAGTATAAAAACGAATAGACTAAAGGCACTGCAAGAATGGAAATTATAATTAAAAATAAATTACTTATCACTACAGCCTTACCATTTGCGCCTGAAATATTTCTTAGCAGTGTTTCTCCTCCTGTTATCATATCGTATTTATCCAAAGTTACACTACTACTAGTAAACTTAAAACTAGAAATTTGAAATAGTAGCTTTACCAAAATAAAGGGTAATAAAATCCTAAAACCTTCCCTGTACTTTTCCCAAGCTTCCTTATACATTTACACCCATCCCATCTATTAATGTTATACGTTGTTATTTTATCACAATATTCATACTATTACTATTTCGTAAAACTTGTTCCTATTTTTATGACGCAATACCATCTATTGTTATAATTTATGTTTATAGAATAAAAAATAGACTTCTTGTATATTTTTCGTATGATTACAGAAAATACTTTTATGGGAAAAAGATTTGTATTTTATGGTTTGTTAGGTTTTTGTATAGAGGTTCTTTGGACTGGACTTGGCTCTCTTTTTCGTGGAGATATAAAACTTACAGGCTTCACATATATATGGATGTTTCCAATATACGGTCTAGCATTGTTTTTAGAACCCATTCATGACAAGGTAAGGCACCTTCCTTTTTATATTAGAGGAGGGATTTATACAGTACTAATATTTATAGTAGAATTTTCAACTGGAATGATATTACGAAAGGTTTTAGGTGTTTGTCCTTGGAATTATACCACTCAACCTCTATCAATATGCGGCTTAATCACATTAAGCTATGCTCCTGCTTGGTTTGTGGCTGGAATGTTTTTTGAAAGAATACACGATACTTTAATAAGAATTCAGCACAGCTTAATATAACTTAAATAAGTTATAACGTTGAATTTATTTTCATTAAGCTTGTTTATGAACAAGTTTAGCTCTCCTAGTAACTTTACTGTAAACCGTAAAAAAGCAAGGTACGCTAACTTATAAGTTAGCGTACCTTGCCTTTTTATTCTAATTCTATATTAATCCTCTTTATTATGTTGCTATATTAAGCCTTCTAACTATTTTAATCCCAAGTACTCCTCCAATAGTTAGTGCAGGCAAGAATACCCATCCTGATAAAGACATATTAGCTATTGCTGAATATAATGCACCTATATTACATCCTGCTGAAAGTCTAGCACCGTATCCCATTAATAGTCCACCAACTGCATAAAATGCTACATCTCTAAAATTAAAAGCTCTTTTAAAGGAGAAGTGCCCAGCAAGCAACGGTGCTATTAATGCACCTACTATTATTCCTAGGTTTCTCATAGAAGCTGGATCATTCATAAATCCTGCATTAATAGTTTTCATCTTATCCGCAAAGTATCCCCAGCTTGAAACATCAACTAATCCTACTGCTTGATACATCCAAGCTCCCCATTCTACAAATGTGGAAGTTACTCCCCAGCTCTTACCTGATGTAAGTAATACTACTTCAAACATAACAGTTAAAAGTACTGCTCCAGTATAGAAAGACCATCTTTTCACAAAGAATTTGTGATATGTTTCTACACTAAAGAACTTATATTCTGTTTGTTCTGGTAATTCCTTTTCCCACTCAGCATACTCTATTGGAATAAAAGTATTTTCTCTTTTTCTTTTGTTTTCATACCACTTAGCAAAAACATAAATCGCTAAAAATCCTAATAATGAAATTATAATTGCTCCCATATATCCAAATGTATCTGGAAGATAAACTTTTTTACCTGCTGTAAAGAATATAGTGTTTTTCCACCAATCCATATCATGAGCTCCCCATAATGAGCCTGTTACAAAGAAGAATAATACAATTAGTGCTCTCCCTTCACCCTCACCTACGTCTGTAAGTGTTCCTGAAGCACATCCTCCTCCAAGCATCATACCAATACCAAATAGTATTCCGCCTAATATTAGTCCAAGATTAACAGCGTAAACATTTTGAGTTCCTGGTATTATCTTTGCTCCCTTAGCTGCTCTAAAAGCTGCTTCTGCTCCACCAGCAAACGCTCCATAGTGTATTGCTGCTGTAATTATAAGTGAAATTGCAAGCAAAAACATTAATGCTTTTGTTAAGCTTGACTCCCCAGTTACATATAGTCTTCTGATACCCCCCGCAAATCCAAATCTTGATCTTTGCATTAAATATCCAATTGAAAGTCCTGTAATTAAAAACAATCCTAATTTAGGGTTTCTTGAAGATTGAATTGTAGCAAATGCAATCATTGCTATTAAAATTATAAATCCAGCAAATACTTGACCTTTGTTTATACTTACTAATTGTTTTGACGTTTGAGATGTTTTTACATCATAGTTAGTATTTAAATTTTGCATAATAAACCTCCTTATAATAGCGTATATTAATAAATATTATTTTTATAATGGCATAAACTTCTAATTTATAGAGTATTCTTGTAATAGTTCACTTTAATATAGATGGAGCGCAAACTTTAGCTCCATCTATATTTTTTAGTTTTGATTATAAAAAGTTGTAGTCTGTAACTATTTTTTCTCTT
>NZ_JMFY01000058.1:0-66115 GCF_000765165.1 Clostridium sp. HMP27
TGTGTACTCTAGCATCTATATTGTATTGTGCTAAGAATTTACTTGGATGCATTAAAACTAGATCTTCTGATTTTTCTACAGTTCCACTTAAATGGTATGGTAAGCAGCAGTTTGAAAATGATACATGTGGGTCTCTTTCAAACATTATTATTTTATCCTCTTCACCAAGTCTTCTAAGTCTTGCTGCTGTGGATGCCCCACCTGCAACTCCACCTACTATTAAATATTTTTTACTCATATCCTATACCTCCATATTTTATGTTAATTTTTATACTATTTACTCCATTTTAATACTTTGCCTTCTAAAGAATAATTAACAATTTTCTTATTATCTTTTAAATAATAAAAGATAAGCAAATACAAAGTTGTCAATAAACCCACAAAATGCTTTGTAGAGATATTCATATTGTTTGTTAATTTCCTCTCAATCACAATGTTAATTATAATACAATATTATAGGTTTTAATAATAAATAAGAGTTATATACCATAAGAGTTTTTTATATATGAAAATTTATATAATAACCTTTTATATATTAAACTTATATAAAAATTTTTTAAGCAACATGAAAACACCTTATAGATAAACGTTAAGAAAGTTTATCTATAAGGTGTTATTTAATATACTTTATATACTTTATATGCTTTATGTAAATTTCAGTTCTTCATTCTGACAATTAATAATATCCAATATTTCATCTCTTATCTCCATATATTCAGATGTATATCTTGTATTTTCATGATTTACATTTGAAATGCGATAAGTGAAATCTGCATAAAATTGCTTGACAATTTTGCCTGGCCTACTTGACATTACAATAATTCTTGTGCCAAGTGCCAATGCTTCATCAACATCATGAGTAATAAGAAATACTGTATTTTCTGTTTTAGTCCAAATTCTTCTTATTAAAGTTTGCATATTTTGTCTTGTTAGGGCATCTAGTGCTCCAAATGGCTCATCCATTAAAATCATTCTTGGTTTATTTACTAAAACCCTTGCAAGGGAAGCTCGTTGCTTCATTCCTCCAGAAAGTTCATAGGGTTTATGCTTTTCAAACCCTTTCAATCCAACAAGCTCTAAGTACTTGCTAGTTAATTCATCAATTTCATTTTGTGGAAATTTCCTCATTTTTGGGCCAAAGGCCACATTGTCTTTTACATTTAACCATGGGTATAGGGTAGGACTTTGAAAAACCACACCTCTGTGCCAATCTGGTGTATTAATAATTTCATTATCCATTTTAGCTTCACCCTCTGAAGGTTTAAGAAATCCTGCAATAATCTTTAACAACGTGCTTTTACCACAACCCGATGGGCCAAGTACACATATAAACTCCCCCTCCTTAATATCTAAATTTATATCTTGAAGAGCAGTTACATCATCTTTTGCCCCGGAGTATCTTAAATTTACATCTTTTAATGTTATAACATTCTCTGATTTATCTTTCAATATTTGATTCATGGTAAATTCTCCATTTCTATCGTACTACTTTAAGCTTTTATTGTTTTAAAGCATTTTCTATATATGATGGATTTACAGAATCTTCAAATGTAGATATTTTGGGTTCATTTATAAGGCTCTTTTGTTTATATAAGAAATCTGCTGTATCTTTCAACGAATTTACTAAGTTACCCTTTTTAGCACTTGTTCCAAAATAAGCAGGATCCAATTGCTCCTTAGCAGTAAGCCAAATAGAACCTTTCATTTGCTTTAAAGCTTCTTCTTCTGTAATATTTAGTTCTTTGGCAATTATTTTAACCGCCTCTCCTTGATTTTCATTATATAGCTTAACAGCTTTATTCACCGCTTTTATGTATTTTGATACCATGTCTGGATACTTCTGTGCAAATTCTCTTCTAACAACTTCTACATTAGATGTAACAACGCCCTTTGATGCCATATCCTTACTTGAAATCAACATCTTACCATCTTTTAAAAGATTAGAAAGTGTAGGCTCCCATGCATAAGCTGCATCAATGTCACCTCTTTGCCATGCTGCGTATATCTCAGGCATTTGCATATCATATAGTGTTACTTCCTTTTGTGAGATACCATTTAATTCTAAGGCCTTTAATAAACTATAATGTGTTGTTGTAGTAAATGGTGTAGCAATCTTTTTGCCTACAAGATCCTTCACTGAATTAATATTGGAATTTTTTTTAACTACTAATTTCTCTGCTTCTCCAAGTACTTCATGTATCCAAATCGTTTCTATATCAATACCACTGGCAATCCCCTGAGTTGCAGAAGCTGACCCAAGTAAGGCAAAGTCAATATCCTTTGAAACAAGAGCATTTCTTATGTCACCTGCTTCAAATTGAATAATATTAACTTTAACCCCAAGTTCTTCTTCAAAGAAGTTCTTTGCTATAGCAATTTTTTCATCATTAGGCATTACTTGAGTACCTATATTTACAACCTTCGGCGCCCCTGTTGAAGTTGTATTATTTTCTATAGGTTTTTTTGAAGTCCCACATGCTGCAAATAACGATGATACTATAGTTAGTATTATAATATTTACTACTAACTTTTTTACTCTCATGATTATCACTCCTATTTATATTATATTTTTTATTCTTTACCCTTCCAAGGAACAGCTTTATGTTCAATAAGTTGTATACTTCTATCTAGTAAAATGCCCGTTATACCCATTATAATGATTCCTAAGAAAATGATGTCACTCCTCAAGTAACGACTTGCATCCAATACCATCCAACCTATTCCAGAATTGGCTGCAACCATTTCAGCAGATACTAAGGTGGTATAAGCAACACCTAAAGCTGTCCTAAGTCCTATAAATATATCAGGTAAACTTGCTGGAAATATTACATGAATAAATATTTGCAATTTATTAGCACCTACTATATAAGCACTATTTATATAATCTTCTTTTATCTTTATAACTGCTGCTACACAAGAAATGTAAATAGGCGCAAAGCAAGCCAAGAATAAAAGTGCAATTTTAGACTCATTTCCAATTCCTAACCATAAAACTAATAGTGTGTAATAGGCTAATGGTGGCAATGGACGGTAAAACTCTATAACAGGTTCTAAAAGAGCCCTAATCTTTGAATTATACCCACTTGCAAGTCCCAATGGAACTGCAAGAATAACGGCACATACAAAAGCAATAATAAGTCTTTCCAAACTTGCTCCTAAATGCTCTAGCAATGTGTAATTCTTATATCCATTTTCCATAATATCAATGAAAGCAATCCACACGGATTGTGGAGATGGTACTAATTTAGGGTCAACCCATCTAAGTCTTGCTCCTATAAACCATATGGCTAAAATAACAAGTACTGTTCCAAAAGCTAACATCTTTTCATATGTATTTTTTTTATTCACCATTATTCCTCATTTCTTTTTAGGCTGTACTATAATAAAGAGTATTAAAGTGCTACGAACTTCATATGAATTTGTAATTATACTTCAAACCTTTATGTTCTTCAGGTGTCCAAAGCATTACTACTATAGCATAAAAGAAGTTAGATATTTCACTAACTCCCTTGTCATATAAAAATTATACAATTTAAGCATCCTTGTTAATTTTATCTCAATCTCTCTTTTAAATTATAATATAGTGTTATATATTTTTATAATAATTATTCTTTATACTATATAAGAAATCGTTATACTCTAACTTTATCTTCTAAAATACTTCTATGTTTTGTTTATTTTTATTTGGAGTAATGATACAATATACTCTAATACATAAAAACTATCTTTAAACTTTTAGCGGGGTGAGATTATGAATCTTGAACATCTCCAAGCATTTTATGAAACTGTAAAATGTAATAGTATATCCAAGGCAGCTGAATCCCTTCATCTTACGCAACCAGGACTTAGCATGCAACTTAAAAATTTAGAAAAGGAATTTGGAGCAAGGCTTTTAACCAGAAGTAATAAAGGAGTAGAACTAACAGAAGAGGGCAAAGTTGTATTTAACTATGCTGATACTATTTTATCTATTAAAGGAAATATTGAGAGAGATCTTAAAAACTTGCAAAAGGATACTCCCAAGCTTATAATTGCTTCTTGCAAAAGTGTAGGTGAATATGCTCTTCCTTGCAGCATTTATATATTTAAAAAACTTTATAAAGAAGTAGATATAGATATGAAAGTTATAAATTCCACTGAAGTTATACAGAAGTTGCATGATCACACTATTAATATAGGGATTATTCAAGATGATCCAATGACAGATGATATAATCATAAAAAAGGTAATTTCGGACGAATTGATTTTGGTTGGGAAAAACGCTAATGATAAAAGAACAATTTCCATAGAAGAGTTGAAAAAGTTACCATTGATTTTAAGAGAAAAAACTTCAAATGCTAGACATCTTGTTGAAACAGCCTTAAAAGAAAAAGGGGTTGGTATAAAGGATTTAAATGTAATATATGACTTAAATTCTCCTGAAGCTATTAAATCTTCTATTTCTGCAGGAAATGGATTTTCCTTTTTACCAAAATTGATACTTCAAAAGGAATTAAAACAAGGTATACTTCAGGCAATTGATATAGAGGGTATTAAGATTAATTTTGATTATAACATTGCTTTTAGAAAAAACTACACATTTACCGAATACGAGAAAAGATTTGTAGATTTTATCATCTCTAATAAAAGAGGTTTTTGCTAAAATAGGAGGAATATACTTCCCTCCTATATCAAAAATTTCTTTATAATTTTAATTCCTGCCCAAGCTCCTAATGTCACAAAAATCCAAAAAAACCATGCATGTAATGAAAAGGATGGAATTCCGCTAAAGAAACTTCCTATATTGCATCCACCAGCAATTCTAGCACCATACCCCATTATAATACCTCCAATAAGAGCAAATATTGCTTGTTTCTTATCCTTAACTTTTTTCCACTTAAATTGAGAGGCTAATAGTGTTGCCATTAGAGAGCCTACAACTACAGCAATATCTAAAATTACATATTTATTTATAAATATATTATCGCTTACAATTATATCTCCATAGTTACTCCTAAAATAATTAAAGTAGTCCCATTTAAAAGGCTCTAATCCAAGCCATTGTAAAATTCCAGCACTCCACAGCATAAATCCACTAGTTACATGCCAAGTCATACCACTTACAGCTAATAAAATTACATTTATTAATCCAAGTAAGATTCCACCAACCCAATATGGCCAAGGCTTTTTTAACCACTTTATAATAGAATCCATTTTTTCCTCCTATGTCTCTATGGTTTTTGAATGTACACTTCTAAATCTCCATTTTCTATTTCAACAACTTTCACAGGATAATTATTTTGCTCTCCCCATTCTTCTACAATAACTCCAACACAACTTTGATCAGATTTTAAAATCAAAATATCTCCAGACTTCATTGTTTTTAATTCTCTTATTGCCTTAATCAAAGGAACAGGACATGCTTCATACAAACAATCAAGCTCTTTTACTTTCATATTAATTCCTCCAAAATTTATCTCTTAATGCTTTTTCATATTTAGATGCACCCTTATAGATCATCATTAATAAAAACATTTGCACTACGACAACAACCTTTAAGTCTACATATTGCGGAAAATAAATTATCTTAGTATTTTTAATAATGTGATCATACCAAAACGGATAATCATGAATTCCAAGCGTACTTCCTATAAAGAATCCTAATAAAACAATCCATTGCAATGCATGACCTTCCCCAATTCTCATAAGCACTCCTGAGGCACATCCTCCTGCAATAGTCATCCCAATTCCAAATAAGAAAGCTCCAATCATGATATGAATTCCCCATGAGGTTACAGAGCCAGGAATATATGTATAATCTACAATATGGCCTTTAAAATACAAATATTGAATTACTGCGAAACCTAAGGTACTAACCATCATTCCAAGAAGCATTGCTTTTAATAATTTTACATTACCAATCAATAGAGGATCTCTAATAGCTGCCGAAAAACAAAATCTAGAATATCTTAAGACAATTCCAATTGAAATACCTAAAATCCAATATGCAATATATTCTTGGTTAAGTTTCCAGAGTATTATACAAATAACTATTGAAATTATAAATACTATAATTGCATAAGGAATTTGATTTTTCTTGTTACCACCTTTATCATTACGTTTTTGTATTAACATATCTATTTCATTTGCCAAAATACCACCCTCCTTTAACATTGTAATTTCCCCGAAATTCTACATCACATATTATATCAAAAAAATAATGAAAATAATGACAGTTATCTATAAAGTTAAACAAAAACTTTAAATAGACAACTGTCATCATTTATAAAAGCATTATTTAATGCCCTTCATGTTTCCTTTAAGTGCCTTTACACGACCGTTTACATAATTCATCAATTCGCGCTTATCATCCTTCACACTGTTAGGAGCATTGGACACTATATTAATAAGGTCTAATCTATTCATCTTCACGTCTTCAGCAATTTTATAAGCTAAACACCTATTTTTTACTTTCCAGTAGGTATTATTAAACTCTACCGCTTGTCTTTTGTTATAGTATCCTTTTTCTACGCCAAATTCAAATAAATCAGCAGCTACTTCTAATTCCTCTAAATCTTGAACTTCTAGAGTTTCATTAATAAGATCTTGAAAGTTCTTCATTATAGCACCCTTTCTTTCATTATGTAATAATATTTTGCGCTTTTGCTCCTCATAATATACTTAGTATATTATTTTTCCATAGTATAAACTTGAAAAAACCTGAAGACTTATCTTCAGGTTTTTATTATTTTAACAAATTAAAGTATTGTTATATCTTCAGCTTGAGGACCTTTTGCTCCATCAACAACATTAAAAGATACTTTCTGTCCTTCTTCTAAAGTCTTGAATCCTTCTTTGTTGATTTGTGAAAAGTGAGCAAATACGTCATTTCCCTCTTCTGTAGTAATAAATCCAAATCCTTTTTCTCCATTAAACCATTTTACTGTACCAGTCATTATTTCTTACCTCCGAAACTTCTATTCCTTTAATTCTTTATAAAAAGTAAATTACAAACAATTTTTTTCATAAAAATGTTTATTTAGTAAATCATTACTTCTGAATTAAGGTTCTATATTAGTATATACCATATTAAAAATTTTTCAAGTGTTTTTTGATAAATATATTTATCAAATTACATATTTATTTTTAAAATCACCACATTAATCTAAATTTCCATTATGATAGGCAAAATAATTGGTCTTCGTTTTGTTTTTTCATATAAAAATCTTTCTGTTGCACTTTTCATGTTACCTTTTAATACATACCATTCAATAACTTTATTTTCTAAGCAGCCACTGAGCTCTTTTTTGACAATTTCTTTTACTTCATTTATCAAAGCTTCTGATTCCTTTGCATACACAAATCCCCTAGTTATTACATCAGGACCTGCTATTATACTATAAGTTTCTCTTTCTAAAGTTACAACAATTGTAAGCATTCCATCTTCGGCTAAGTGCTTTCTATCCCTAAGAACTATATTGCCAACGTCTCCTACTCCAAGTCCATCCACAAATACAGATCCTGTGTGAACCCTTCCGGATATTTTTGTTTCCTTATCTGATAGCTCTAAAACTTGACCTGTTTCTAAAGTAAATATTTGTTTTGCATCCATACCTAGTTTTTGTGCTAACTTTGCGTGATGTTTTAAATGCCTATATTCGCCATGAACTGGCATAAAGTACTTAGGATGAACCAAAGTATGAACAAGCTTTAATTCTTCTTGGTATGCATGCCCTGATACATGTACTTCTTCTAAATCATCATAAATTACCTCTGCGCCCTTTCTAAACAACTCATTAATTACTCTAGATATAAACTTTTCGTTGCCTGGAATTGGAGATGCAGAGATGATAAATAAATCCTTTGGTTCAATTTTAATTTTTCTATGATTTGAAAAAGCTATTCTAGCTAGCGCTGCCATAGATTCTCCTTGGCTTCCTGTGGTTATTATAGTTATTTTTTCATTAGTATAATTTTTAACTTCATCTAGAGTTATCATAGATCCTTCTGGAATATGTAAGTATCCAAGTTCCATAGCTACCTTTGATACATTTTCCATACTTCTCCCACTAAAGGTTACTTTTCTCCCATATTCAACGGATGCATCCACTATTTGCTGCATTCTATGAATATTAGAGGCAAATGTTGCCACTATTACTCTTCCTTCTGCATTTGCAAAAACTCTATTAAAGGTTTCTCCTATAGACTTTTCTGAAATTGTATGTCCAATACGCTCTACATTTGTACTATCAGCCATTAAAAGAAGTACTCCCTCTTTTCCTAAAGTTGAAATACGCTCTAAATCCATTACTTTGCCATCAATAGGCGTGTAATCTATTTTAAAATCACCAGTGTGCAATATAACCCCAATAGGTGTATGAATAGCAAGAGCACAGGAATCTGCTATACTATGAGTTACTCTAATAAATTCAATGCTTAAATTTTCTAGCTTTATTATGTCAGAAGTATTTACTACGTTAAGCTGACAATCTGAAATCAATGCATGTTCTTCTAATTTAGTTCTAATCATACCTAATGTTAAATTTGTACCATAAATAGGCGCATTTAACTGTTTTAAAATATAAGGAAGTGAACCTATATGATCCTCATGACCATGAGTTATAAAAAAACCCTTTACCTTTTCCTTATTATTTAGTAAATAAGTTATATCTGGAATCACTAAATCTACACCATACATATCTTCGTCTGGGAACGCTATACCACAGTCTATAACAATAATTTCATCTTTATATTCAATTGCTGTTATATTTTTGCCTATTTCCCCAAGCCCTCCCAAGGGAATAACCCTTACACTATCTTCATTCTTCACTTAATCACCTCATTCACTTAAAAACTTATTTAATTTTAATGACTATGCTCACCATGGCAAGCACAAGTAGTTTCCTTATTAACTAGATCACCTTGTAAATATTTCTGCATGATATCCTCAATCTTTCCTGATGCACCTTTTACAACTCCTAATCCCTTTTCTTCTAAAGCATTGTATGCATTTTCTCCCATACCACCTGCAATAACTACTGAAACTCCCTCATTTTCAAGAAGATCTGCTAACCCCTCATGGTTATGCTGCAAGCCTTCTGTAGAAACTTCTTTAGTATGAACAACTTTATTTTCTCTACCCTGATCAATATCTACAATAGCAAAGCATGTGCTTCTCCCGAAGTGCTGATTTAACATTTCTCCATCTTTAGGTAATGCTATTTTCATTTAAATTCACCTCATATTTAAAATTTATTTTCTAAATATAATTATTCTCATTTTTAAATATAATATTACATTAATAAAAATAAAAAAATAAACCTTAAGATTTCTCTAAAGGTTTATTTTTTTATTACATATTATAATAAAGACTTTCTGAAGCATATACAGGGTCACAAGTTATATCTATCCCAAGCTTTCTAAAGGTTTGTTCATCATTTCCGCTTATGATAGCAGTTGAATGAGCCTGACATCCTTTAAGCATTGATAATTTCTCCATAGCTACTTGTGCTGTTGGATTTGTAACAGCACATATGCTAAGTGCCATTAAGATTTCTTCAGCATCTAAAGATGTACTTCTATTACCTAGTGTTTTTGATTTTAAATTTGTAATTGGTTCTAATACAACTGGTGAAATAAGATGTATTTCATCAGATATATTCCCAAGATATTTTATAGCATTTAAAACTACAGCAGCAGTTGCATCCATAAGTTCTGAGCCTTTACCTGTAATTATTGTACCATCATTAAGCTCTAAAGCTACCACTGGACAAACATCATTTTTATCAGCAGTTTCTTTTAGCTTAGAAGAATATTCTCTTGATGGTATAACTACTTTTCTATCCTCAGGTTTTAAATTAACCTCTTCCATAATAAGCTTTATTCTTTCAAAAGTTTCCTTATCTAAGTAACCCTTTTTGTATTCACAACTTGTTTTAAAGTATCTTCTAATTATTTCTTGTTTAGAAGCTTCCTTAACAACTTCATCATTAACTATTCCAAAACCTACTCGATTAACTCCCATATCAGTTGGGGATTTGTACATAGACTCCTTGCCAGTTATCTTTTCTATTATCTTTTTAAGAACTGGAAATAATTCTAGGTCACGATTATAATTTACAGACATCTCATTGTAAGCTTCAAGATGGAAAGAGTCTATCATATTCACATCTTTTAAATCTACTGTTGCTGCTTCATAAGCTATATTTAAAGGATGCTTTAAAGGAACGTTCCATACTGGGAATGTTTCAAATTTTGAATATCCTGCAACTCTACCTCTTTTGTTTTCATGATAAAGCTGGCTTAAACAAGTTCCAAGTTTTCCGCTTCCTGGTCCTGGTGCTGTTACAACAACTATAGGCTTTGAAGTTTCAATATATGGGTTTGCTCCATATCCTTCGTCACTTACAATTGTATTAACATCTGTAGGATATCCCTTAGTTGGAGCATGTTTATATACTTTTATTCCTCTACGTTCAAGCTTGTTTATGAATACAGTTGCAGCTGGTTGATTTTCATATCTTGTTATTACAACGCTATTTACATCTAGCTCATAGCCTCTAAGCTCATCGATAAGTCTTAAAACATCCATATCATAAGTGATGCCAAAATCTCCCCTTATCTTGTTTCTTTCAATATCTCCTGCATATACGCAAATAACTATTTCCGCTTTTTCTCTTAATTTATGTAGTAATTTAATTTTTACATTTTCATCATATCCTGGTAAAACTCTTTTTGCATGAAAATCTTGTAAAAGCTTTCCACCAAACTCTAAATATAATTTATCATAATTATTAACTCTTTCTAAAATATATTTAGATTGTTCTTCTAAATACTTCCTATTATCAAATCCAATATTCATTTTTAACGCCTCACTATCTATAATAATTATTTAACTATTTGGTGATTGATATAATTTAGTAAATAGCAACAATTAATTCGTATTTACGACATTTTATTATGACATAAAACTTAATTAAAGTAAATAGAATGAGGAAAATTACTGTATTTTTTTTATTAATTAAATATAAAAATAATCATTATAGATGTTTTTATGCTAAAACCATATTTTAATAGATACCGGTTAATAAATAACCTCTAGCACTAAAAAAGTTGAGGATAGCAATTTATGCTATCCTCAACTTTTTTACTTAAATATGTCTCCACTTATAATTAATTTTTGAATTTCATTTGTTCCTTCATATATTTGAGTTATCTTTGCGTCTCTCATCATTCTTTCAACATGATACTCTCTCATAAAACCATTTCCGCCCATCATTTGAACAGCTTCAACAGTTACATGCATAGCTGCATCGGTGCATGCAAGTTTTGCCTTTGCAGCTGAAACTGAATAAGGTTTTCCTTCATGCTTATCTATTGCTGCTTTATAAAGTAAATATTTTGCTTGTTCTATTTCTAAAGCTAAGTCAGCCATCTTAAAAGCTAACGCTTGATTTTTGCATATTGGTTTTCCAAATTGAACTCTTTGTTTCATATATTCTTTTGCCATATCAAAAGCACCTTCAGCTATTCCAAGTCCCTGAGCAGCTACTCCAATTCTTCCTCCGTCAAGAGTTTTCATAGCAACCTTAAATCCTTGTCCTTCTGCTCCACCAAGTAGATTTTCCACTGGAACTTTTACATTGTCAAATATAAGCTCTGCAACTTGTGCTGCTCTTATTCCGCACTTATTTTCAAGTTTTCCTATTGTAAATCCTTCATATCCCTTTTCTAATATAAATGCTGACAGTCCCTTTACGCCCTTAGTTCTATCAGTCATGGCATATACTACAAAAACATCTGCTAAAGGAGCATTTGTTATGAAGCATTTTGAGCCATTTAATATATAATAATCTCCTTCTCTCACTGCAGTTGTAATAGCATTTGCAGCATCTGAACCTGCATTAGGTTCAGTAAGTCCAAAGGAACCTAATTTTTTACCTGAAAGCAAATCTGGAAGATATTTTTTCTTTTGCTCTTCACTGCCACCATTCATTATTGAGCCGCAACATAAAGATGTAGTAACAGAGTAACTAATACCTAATGATCCATCTATCTTAGAAATTTCTTCAACAGCTAGTGCATAGGATAAATAATCTCCGCCAACTCCACCATATTCTTCTGCATAAGGTAGTCCCAAGAATCCCATCTGCCCTATCTTTTTATAAGCTTCTAATGGAAATCTACTATTTTCATCATTTTCTATTACCTGTGGTAATAATTCTTTCTGCGCAAAATCTCTAGCCGTCTTTTGAATCATTAATTGATTTTCATTTAGTTCAAAATTCATACACATATCCCCCTAGTTTTCTATAATTTAAAAATTAGTTGTGTTAATATATATGTCATTTAATTGTTAATAATTACTATTTTATACCAAAATATGTAAACTGTCTATATGAATTTATTGATAAAATTTTTTTAACTAATAAACAAATTATCCATAAAAACCAATGCCATTCAGTGTCTTTGCCTAGACAACCTTAAGAAAATAAGAGTATACTTATATATGAATTAGGAGGATATCATGTTATTAAAAAATGGATTTAAAGACATTTCTAACAACGCTTTATTATATTTATGCAGTATAACATTTTTTTATATTTCTTCAGGAGCTTTTAATATGCTCCAAGGAATATATATAAAAGAATTAAATTATGGGGAAAGTTATCTCGGCACCTTGCTGAGTTTAAAAATACTAGCTACAGCTGTATGTTCAATTCCATGTGCTGTATTTGTAAATAAGCTGGGTAAGAAATATGCCTTGCTTTTTGCCTTTATTTTTGTACCTTTAATGAATATTTTTCAGGTATATTTTAACACCAAAGGCCTTATGCTTATGTTTGCAATTATACAAGGTGGATTCACTGCTTTATTACTGGTTTCAGAAGGCCCCTTTCTTATGGAGAATAGTATAGAAAGAAGCAGATTAAAATTATTTAGCATCTCTTTTGTTACAAATGTATTTTCTAATATGATAGGTTATCTTGCCTTTGGAGAAGTGTCTCATAAATTAGAGCTTAAAATTAGTTCTATAGAAGCTTTAAAATCCTCCATAATTATTTCAGGAATAATCGGATTTATAGCTTGTTTCTTTATAATAAGAATAAAAACTTCACTTAATACTACTAAAGGTGCTAATGACTCAGATATAGAAACTAAGGAAAGCTTAATTAAAACTTATTTATATATATTAAAGCAAAGACATCCCTCTCAATATGTTTTATACAATTTTATAATAGGTTTTGGTGCTGGTCTCGTAGTGCCTTACTTTAATGTTTACTTAAAATATAAGATAAATATCTCTACTGAAACTATAGGATTTATAATGGCTTTGGCTCAAGGTGCTATGGGGGTAGGAGGACTTATTACTCCAATTATGGCTAAAAAGTATGGAAAAATAAACACTATAATCATCTGCCAAACTCTTTCAGTACCCTTTCTGATGCTCATAGCCTTACCCCCTTCAGTAGTAATTGTATCCACAGCATTATTTATGAGAAATGCACTTATGAATATGGCAGGCCCTATCATCTCTAATCTAGCCATGGAAATGGTTGATAGCAATCATGGGCCTATGTTTTCTAGTATAATAAATATTTCTGGAAACCTAAGCAGGGCTTTAAGTGCCATGCTATCAGGATTTATAATGAATCACCTAGTTAATGGTTATGAAATCCCCTATTTTATAACTGCCATTGTTTATATAGGAGGAACAATTTATTTTTATAAATGTTTTAAAAATGTAGATAAACAAAATAAAGGTGTTATTAGGGAAATTTAATTCATTAGTCTTCAGCTCTTGCTCATAGCATTTAAGTGAAATTATTTGATAATACTATGTAAAGATAATAAATTGTGAAAGAAGGTATTTTGTTGGAAAAGCTTACTTATGAAGATATAAAAAACAATGCAGAAATACAATCATACATACAATGGGCTGATCGCCTTTTAGAGGTCTTAGGAATAACAAAACATGACACAGGTCATGTTACAAAAGTTGCAGATACGGCTTCTAAGATACTAGCAGAATTAGATTATGATAAACGAACAATAGAACTTGCCAAAATTGCAGGATATATTCATGATATAGGCAATATGATAAACAGAGAAGAACACGCTCAAACAGGAGCTGTTTTATGTTTCAATATTTTAACAAGACTTAATATGCCTCCTGATGAGATTGCACTAGTAGTATCTGCCGTTGGAAATCATGATGAAGGTACTGGCTGCGCTGTTAACCCCATATCTGCTGCATTAATTTTAGCTGATAAATGTGATGTGCGCCGAAGCAGAGTTAGAAATATAGATTTTGCAACCTTTGATATACATGACAGAGTAAACTACGCAGTAGAACATTCCGAAGTTTGTGTTAATAAAGAAAATGGTTCCATACTATTAGATTTAAAAATTGATACTACCATTGTTTCATTAATGGATTATTTCGAGATATTCTTAACTAGAATGACCATGTGTAGAAAAGCAGCAAATTTTTTAAATTTAAAATTTGAACTTGTAATGAATGGAACAAAAATAATCTAAACAAAAGACTGTTTCTAAATAATCGAAATGATTATTTAGAAACAGTCTCTTTATTAAAGTTTAGTTGCTGTAACTTTCTACTATTTAGCAGAGGCTTCTACTTTCAGATACTTATCATAGTCTTTTTTCCAATCAGCATATTTCTCATCATTTCTATGATCTTCTAAATCATAATTTTCTTTTAAAAACCTTCCAAAGTGAGTCGAAACCTTATTAGAACCCCAAATATTCATATGTCCTTCGTTATACATATCATCTTTAAAGTCAAATCCTATTTCATCAAATAAGTTATTATAATTTATAAATGGAATATTATTTTCTTTTGCAATTTCCGCTACCCTATTAAACATTTGAGCAGGTTCTTTATGCCAAGTGCTCATATTAGCTGTACTTGTATAATCATGTGGTGCATTTGTAAATATTAACCTAAAACCTTCTTTTTGGGATAGCTCTATAATTTTATATAAATACTCTTGTGTTTTAGGGGGAATCTCTGCAGTTTTTGTTTCTTTAATGTCTGACAAAGTGTCTTTTCCGTATACCTCACGACCAGCACCAAAGCCTTTTTGATAATACGTGGTTGAAGTATCATAATTAAAATCTTTCTCTTCTAGTTCCTTCCACCTATCATGGTATTTTATAATTGGCAATAAATAGCTTAGCCACTGATCTTTTGGTGTACTGCTTACAACAGCTTGTACCTTATTTACCGAAAACCTCATATTATCCAAAATATATCTAATATATCCCTCTTGACCATACTCTTCTGTTAAACCTAAATAATATAAATCTACTACTACAATTGGATTTTTATGTTTTTTTAAAACTTCTTTAAGTAAATAATATGTAACATCTATAGGCTGTCCTCCAGTTCCATAATTAAAGCTAGTTATCCCATACTCATTCCATAGCACATTAGGGTTAATTGATGAATCCATATGACTTGATCCCATTAAAATAACATCGTATTCACCTCTATCTTCATATACTCCTTGAAATATTTTACTGCGATGACTTACCTTTAGTATAAAGATAGAGTTAAGCGCATAAATAATCATGGTTAATATAATTATAAAAATGCATCCTTTTAAAGCTATCTTTTTAGCCATGGATATTCCTCCTAAAATTGAAAATAAATAAACTGCTGTTTACTATATTCTGGTCCATATACGCCAAGTATTAAAATAAAGATAATAGCCGTAAAATATACTGCCCATCTAAATCCTATATTTTGTTTTGAAAGATCTATATGGACACTTTCAGTTGCTTGAATGTAATTTACAATTAAAACTATAATTATACCTAGCACTGCTACTTTAAAATCCTTTGAATCCAATCCCAGGCTATAAATCTCGCCTGAATAAAGTATCCATGGATTGAAATAAGCCATATTCTTAATTAACATTTTGGCCCCAGTAAAGGAATTCGCCCTAAAAAATATCCATGCAAAATCAACTAGTACAAAATTTGTTAGTACTTGAAAAAATTTAAAACTAAATATATCAGTTTTTATTTTAAAAGCATCTATGATTTTTTCTTTAACTGGTTTTAAAATATTTTCTATTACTTGATAAATACCATGTAATCCCCCCCAAACTAAAAAATTCATAGATGCTCCGTGCCATAGTCCACTAACTAAAAATACAATCATTATATTAGCATAATTTCTAAGCTTACTACACCTATTTCCTCCAAGGGGTATATAGAGATAATCTTTAAACCAGCTGCTAAGACTTATGTGCCAACGCTTCCAAAACTCCTTTATTGATCTTGAAAAATAGGGTTGTTTAAAGTTTACAGTTAACCTAAATCCCATAATTTCTGCAGCACCTCTTGCTATATCCGAATAAGATGAAAAATCACAGTATATTTGAAATGCATAAAATATAGTAGCTATAATTATTTCTAATCCTCTATATTTACTAGGATTATTGTATACAGTATTAACTAATATAGCTAATCTATCTGCAATAACTATCTTCTGAAAGAAGCCCCATAGCATTAAAACCAAGCCATTCCTTACTCTATAGTAATCAAATGAATGCTTTTCATCAAATTGATGTAATAAGTTTTTTGATTTTTCTATAGGTCCTGCAAGCACTTGAGGAAAAAATGATACAAACAAGGCATATTTAACCATACTTTTTTCTGCTTTAACATCTTTTCTATAGATATCCATAGTATAACTAAGAGCTTGAAACGTATAAAAAGATATTCCTACAGGTAATAAGTAATCAAATGATGAAATTATAACTATTACATCATTTAAAGAAAGCACCCTCTTTATACTTGATATAAAAAAGTTATAATACTTAAATAAAAACAAAATGCCTAAATTACTTACAATACTCATTAAAACCCAAAACTTTTTTAACTTAATTGATTTATCTCCATCGCTTATTCCATTTGCTTTTTCTATTAATAGTCCACTAAAATATGTTATTATAGTGGTCGTTCCGATTAAAATTGCATATTTAGGATTCCAGCTCATATAAAAATAATAACTACTTATAAGCATCCACACTTTACGAAATTTAAATGGCATTAAAAAATATATAAGAACTACAATAGGGAAAAATACTAAAAAATGAATTGAATTAAATAACAAAACTATTTTACCTCCTTTAACTATTTATCAGATTTCTTTTTAACTCTATACTTATTTTTATGCGATTATCCAATATAGTTAACTTACCTAAATGCTCGGCAACTTCGTAATGTATTTTACTCTTATATTGTTACAGGCTTGTTACAACTTTGTATTATTTTACTTATCATTCATATCTAGATACTTTTCTGCATAATTATACTAAAACCTACTATTCCAAATGAATCTATGTAATGCACTGTAAAGTTGTGGTAAAATACAATTAAGACTTAAACAAAGGGGTGCTTTACATGAATTACAATGAAGAACAAATTAAATATTACTTAAGCAATATTTTAACTACACCAAGTCCTAGTGGATATACAAAAAAAGTAATAGCTTACATAAAAAAAGAACTAGATATTATAGGCGTATCTTATGAGCTTACTAATAAAGGATGCATTTTGGTTACATTACCTGGCAAAGATAAACAAAATGGAAGAGTACTATCTGCTCATATAGATACTTTAGGCGCTATGGTTAAAGGTATAAAATCTAATGGAACTTTGTCCCTTGCTGCCATTGGAGGTTATATGATGAACTCCATCGAAGGTGAAAATTGCATAATAGAAACTTTAGATGGCAAAGAATTTACTGGAACGATTCAAAGCATTAAGCCTTCTGTACATATAAGTGGCGATGAAGCTAGAGAACTTAAAAGAACTGTAGAGAACATGGAAATTGTATTAGATGAGAAAGTGTTTTGTAGAGAAGATACCTTAGAACTCGGAATTGAGGTTGGTGACTTTGTATCTTTTGACTCAAGAACTGTTTTTACTCCAAGTGGCTTTGTGAAAAGCAGGCATCTAGATGATAAAGCAAGTGCAGCAATACTTTTATATGCTATAAAATACTTGGTAGATAATAAAATAGATTTACCTTATACTACAAGCTTTTTTATAACAAATTACGAAGAAGTTGGACATGGAGCTGCTGCAATTCCTCATAACACTAAAGAATTTATAGCTGTAGACATGGGTGCACCAGGACTTGATCAAAACTCCTCTGAGTATGCAGTATGTATTTGTGCTAAAGATTCTTCTGGCCCATATGATTTGGAAACTCGTAAAAAACTTATAGATTTATGTAGAAAAAATGATATTCCTTATAAAATAGACATTTATCCTTACTATGGCTCAGATGCTTCCTCTGCCCTTCGTGCTGGATGGGATATTAAAACAGGACTTATTGGAACAGGAGTATTTGCATCCCACGGCTATGAGAGAACTCATATGGATGGAATTTTAGCAACTTTAGACTTAGTAATTAATTATTGTAAAGAAGATTAATTACTCTATACCTTGATGAAATTTATATAAAAGTATATAACTCTATATTATAAATATATTAGTCATTAATATCAGAAAGCTCCCACAATTTTCAGGGAGCTTTTCATCTTAATTTAATAAATGTGTAAATTTTTCTAAGTTGTTAGCAGTAAAAACTAAAATATCTCCTAGCTTTATAATGGACGATCCATTTGGGATAATTATTTCATCCTTTCTTTTTATCATAACAATCAATATTTCATTAGGTATCTTTGATTCTGAGATAGTTTTATTTATTAAGCGGTTGTCTTCTTTTACAGCATACTCTACTAACTGTGTGTGTATTTCATCTTGATAGTCATTGAAGGTTTTAAATACTGAAGCTTCATCTTCTACTAAATCCAGACCTTTTGCCATTGTTGGAATCATTGTTCCTTGAACGACAACTGAAAGCAAAGCTATAATGAACACAGTATTAAATATTTCATTTGCTATAGCAAGATTATTGGTAAGCGCATAGGTTGCAAACACAATAGACGCTGCTCCTCTAAGTCCGACCCAAGATACTAACACTTGCTGCTTTATCGGAGTTTTAAAAAAGCTTAGTATACTCATAACTGCAATAGGCCTTGCTACTAAGAGTAAAAATACAGCCACAAGCATTCCGGACACTAAAGCTGATGGTAATTGGGATGGAAAAACCAATAATCCCAAGGTAAAGAATAAAACGATTTGCATGAGCCATGATATCGCATCAAAGAAATGCACCAAATTTCTCTTATTTGGAATTTTGCTATTCCCCATAATAATTCCAATTATATAAACTGCCAAAAATCCATTTCCACCAAGCCATTCAGTTACTGAATATCCAAGTATAGCTACGGATACGGAAAAAATTGGGTATAGCCCATCTATTTCAAAGTTAATATTCTTTAAAATAAATACAGAAATTATGGCAATAATAAAGCCAATGGCTAAGCCGAAAATAATTTGACGTGATAGCAAACTAATTATTGATTGCTGCTGATTATTTGTTATCAAAGATACTATAATAACAGTCAACATATAAGACATAGGGTCATTACTTCCGCTCTCCATTTCAAGCATGGAAGCTAACCCACCTTTTAAATTTAATTTTTTTGATCTTAAAATAGAAAACACTGAGGCTGCATCTGTAGAAGAAACTACTGATCCTAGAAGCATTCCTTCCAGTAAAGTGACCTTTAAAATAAAATGAGCAAATAAACCAACTAAAAACGCTGTCATTACAACTCCCAGTGTTGCTAAAAGTATTGCTTGAGGAGCTACAGATTTTGCCGTATTCCAGTTAACACCAAATCCTCCATAAAACATAATAAAGACAAGCCCTATATTACATATTTGTTGAGCGAGCATTGAATTATCAAAATATATTCCACCTATCCCTTCTGAACCTAAAAGCATTCCTAAAGTTAAGAAAATCATTAGGGTAGGTATTCCAAATCGATATAATAATTTGCTAGAAAGTACACAAATAAGCAATATTATCCCTGATAATAACATTATTTGAACCATAAAATCCTCCTCTCATAAAGACATTTATTATAATCTATTATTACATTATAATTATACACTAGTTATGTATAAATTAATTTACATAGTAAATATATTTACTAAACATTCATATTTTCTTCAAAATTCCATAAAAAACACCTCCTAAAGATTAGGAGGTGCCTCAATGACCATTACTATTTCTTCCAGAATTCTGGGACAAAAAGTAATAATATAGGATAAATTTCAAGTCTACCTATAATCATACACATAGATAACACTATTTTACTTAAATCAGAAAAGTTCACAAAGCTTCCCATAGGACCAACTGCTTCTAGTCCTGGACCAACATTCCCTATAGATGTTGCAACAGATGATATTGTTGTCATTGTATCAAAACCTTCCAAAGAAACAATTAAAATTGCTCCAAGACATATAGCCATATATATAAAGAAAAATGATGTTATACCTTTAAGAGTGTCTTCGTCTACAGACTTGTCTCCAAACTTTACAGTATACACTGCTTTGGGGTGGATTATTTTCAACAACTCTCTTCGTATAACTTTAAAAAGTAATAAAAACCTAATGTTCTTCATTCCTCCTGCTGTTGATCCAGCACATCCACCAAAAAACATTAAACTTAGCAAGATCATTTTACTGAAAAGGGGCCATAGGTTAAAATCCGTGGTAGCATATCCTGTAGTTGTAATAATAGAAACTACCTGGAAGGAGGAATGTCTTAAAGATTCTCCAATGGTTTTAAAAATACTTCCATGAATATTTAATGTTATCAATACAATCGAAGTAGAAACCAAACTAATATAAAATTTAAATTCCTCGTCTTTAAAAATCCCCTTGATGTTTCCTTTTAGCGCCTGATAATATAGAGAAAAGTTTCCACCACATATAAGCATAAAAAATGTAATTATAATCTCTATCCATAAATTATTGTATGCTCCGACACTCACAGCCTTATTAGAAAACCCTCCAGTTCCTACCGTTCCAAAAGTATGTATAAGCGAATCATACCATGTCATTCCAGCCATTTTAAGTAATATGGCTAAGACAATAGTAACTATTATATATATCCCATATAAGATTTTTGCAGTTTGTCCAATTTTAGGTACTAGTTTACCTGGATTGGGGCCCGGACTTTCAGCTTTCATAATTTGAAGAGTGCCCGCTCCTGCAGAGGGAAGTATTGCTAGCGTCATAACAAGCACCCCCATGCCTCCAACCCAATGAGTAAAACTTCTCCAAAATAAAATTCCATGAGGCAATGCTTCAATATTAGTGATTATGGTTGCACCAGTAGTTGTAAATCCAGAACTCGACTCAAAAAAACTATCAACAATGGAGGGTATTGCTCCACTAATTACAAAAGGGAGCGCCCCGAAAAATGAAGTAAGCAGCCATCCAATTGCTACAATTGCAAAGCCATCTCTTGTATAAATATTTTTATTCTTAGGCTGATTAATTAAGCCTAGTACACCTAGTGATAACAAAATTTCAATTGTAATAGCAAATGCCTTGGCATCATATCCCCCATGTATCATTGCTACCAACAGCGATGGAATCATTACAATTCCTTCACAGGTTAATAATATTGCCAAGCTTCTTAATACCATTCCAAAATTCACTATTTATACCTCCATTTAAGCTATTAATCAAGTCATGTAAATCGTTTATATTTTTATCTTTAGCTATAACAATAACACGGTCTCCATCTTGTATGCTATCATTACCATTAGGTATGATAATTTTGTCCTTTCTAACTATTGTTGCAATAATAACATCTTGCTTAAACTTTATTTGCTTTAATGGAGTATTTAAAAGCTTACTTTCTTTATTTGCTATAAACTCAAGTATTTCAACTTTTCCTTGAACTATTCTATATAAAGACTCTATATTATTTCCTCTTACATATTTCAAAATTTGATTTGTAATAATCTCTTTAGGACTTATTATATTATCAATTCCAAGACTACTTACAATATTGTTATATCTTGTTCTACTTACCTTTGTAATAACCTTTTTAACTCCATTTTGCTTGGCCATTAAAGAAGATAAAAGGTTCTCTTCATCCATTCCTGTAGCTGCAATAAATCCATCTATGTCCTTTATATTTTCAGACAACAAAAATTCTTCATCTGTGCCATCTGCATTTATAATGAGCACCCTGGGTAGAAGTTCTGAAAGTTCTATACACCTTTCTTTATTGATTTCAATGATTTTTACGTTCATGCCCATGTCGCATAGATTATTTGAAAGATAATAAGCAATTCTACCTCCACCAAGTATCATAATATTTTTTAATCTCTGTGGTAAAATTCCAGCTATTTTGCAAAAATTATAAATACTAGATGATTTTCCTATTACATGAATTTTATCATCTTCATTAATTATAAATTTCCCATTTGGAACAATTATTTTATCTCCTCTTACTACAACTCCAACTAGTACAGAAAGATTAGCTTTTCCCACAATTTTTTCTAGACTTTTACCTACAATAGGCATGTCCCTTGTAATCTTAAGTTGAACAAGCTTTACTCTCCCCTTAGCGAAATGCTCTACATTTATTGCTGGAGAAAAATTAACCATTTGCGCAATTTCATCTGCTGCAGCAAGCTCTGGATTAATAATCATTTCAAGTTCTAATTCTTCCTTTAATAATGAAAGCTCTCTTGCATATTCGGGATCTCTAATTCTTGCTACAGTATGAGCTGCCTTTAACTTCTTTGCAGTAAGACAACAAACCATATTTACTTCGTCACTATTTGTAACTGCAATTAGTAAATCTGCTGCACTTACCCCTGCTTCTAGAAGTGTACTAGTACTGACTCCACTTCCTTTAATGCACATGACATCTAAGTTTTCTTCTGCTTTTCTTAAGATTTCAGGATTTTTATCAATAATTGTTACATCATGCCCTTCTTTTTCTAGGTTATCTGCCAAATTATAACCTACCTTACCTGCTCCAATAATTATAATTTTCATCATAGCCTCCAAAGTTTTTCTGTACATTAAATGCTTAGTTAAAATATGTACTTTTTGTTAATTGCTCATAATTAATATCATTATAAGACTTTGTACGTTTTACTTCAACATCCTAATATCTAAATCACCTATAGTTTTCTTAAGAAATAGCTGTTTCTTTCTCTTTATTATCACTTCTCTTATTTGAGGTACTTAAAATATATGTATTTGTGGAAATAAATATGCTTTTAGATAAGTTCCTAATTAACAATATATAAAAAAGGGCTATCTCACAATTTATATCTTTACATTGTGAGATAGTCCTTTTTAATCACGCACATCAAATTCATTGTAAATCTAATTTTCTGCAATACTATTAGAGTTACTATCATAGGTTTTAATGAATTCACTTGTCTTTAGAAGTTTGTGTTTCCTTTCGAACTTGTTTTATATACCTATACCTCTATAGCTTCTTCTTCGTTTTCCTGCATAACTTCCTGGGTGGTTTCATTATATTCAGCTGTTTCAATATCTTGTATATTATTAATATCGTCTTGTAATTTACTTTCCTCTAGTAAAATACTTTCTTCAGCAGCATCATTACAATCATCAACTTTAGTCAACAGCATTAAGTATTTTGAAGTCTTTTCATTGATTGCACCAATACCTAATAAAGCAAATGCTATACCTCCATATACCGCAACTGATTCGCATACTCCAGGTAATAATTGCGATGGAATTATTTGACTAGTAACTAAGGCATAGTCATACCCTTGGGCTACATATTGATTAACAGTATTTCTAAACAGAATAATATTATTAACTAATAATGTAACTCCAGCTATAGCTACAATTAAAGCAATAATATACAGAGTAATTGTAACAGTAGATTTTTTTGATTTTTTAGACACCTTTTCATCTTTAACTTTCATAATAGTTTATCTCCATTTCTGCCATAAAGGCCTGTACTATAAATATAATTTTATTATTTTTACATGTGCTTTATCCATTAATTAATATTACTGAGTTATTGTTACAATTGAGTATCAATATTATCAACATTTTATAAAGAGACGTCTTACTTTGATTTTATATACCTAAGCTTCTAACCTTACTATTACAGAATGATTTCTATTTCCATATATTTATTAACAATTGAACTATCATAATATATTTACCCTATGTTATAATGCAAAAGAAATATATTCTTTCATAATAAGACAATATTTTTAAGAGGTGAAATGATGGGTCTAAAGAAGATGCAGCAAGGATGGTCTATTAGGGTAAAAATAATAGGTATATTTTTAATTTTACAACTAATTACATTGTCAATTTTAACAAGTATATCAATTAGCACATTTGTACAAAAGCAAAAAAAACAGTTGGCAAATGATGGTCTAGACTTAGTAAGCCAAGTTACTAGGGAGCTGGAAATTAATAATTCTGCATTACATACTATAGAATATCAGTTTGAAGATAAGGTTATCAGTATTGCTAAAATAATTTCTGAGACTGAAAACATAACTAATGAATCCCTTATTGAAATTTCAACAAAAGCTGATGTTTCAGAAATAAATATAGCCAGCAAAGATAGAAAAATACTATATTCTAATTTAAAAGCTAATATTGGGTGGGTTTATCCCACAAATCATTCCACATACCCAGTTTTTACAGGAAAAAGCTCTGAGTTAATTGAAGAAATACGACAAAGCGAAGTAGATAAAAAATATTATAAATATGCAGCATTACCCCTTAAAAATGGTGGAATAGTTCAAGTAGGAATTATAGCTGATAAAATTAAGAACGTTGAAGCTGATTTTGACAAACAAAAGTTAGTTGAATCTTTAGCCAAAAGCGAAAATATCGTATATGCTCTTATAATAGATAAAAACTTAAAAGCTGTAGCCCATAGTAATCTTGATAGTATTGGAAAGCAGCTCTCAGATACTGGCAGCAAATCTGCAGCTTTAGACGAAAAAGTGTATACAGGTAGTTATTTTTATGATACGGAAAATGTTGAAGTCATGGATGTACTAATACCTTTATACGATAATGGAAAACATATAGGTGCTGTAAATATAGGTATATCTATGAAAAATCTAAAAGCAGGTATTACCGATATGATGAAGAAATCAATACTTATGGCTATTATTTCCTTTATCGTGATGGGAATATTAATCACTCTAGTTATTAATGCCATAATAAAGCCTTTAAATCTTTTAAAAGAATCTGCCGAGGAAGTTTCTGATGGGGATTTAACTAAAGAAATACCTATTAAAAGTAAAGATGAAATTGGACTGCTTACTAATGCTTTTAATAAAATGACAAAATCATTAAAAGATATAATTAGAACAACTACTATAAGTGCTAATGGTTTAAATGATTCAAGCCAGCATCTTTCAGCCACAACACAACAAGTACTCGCTCAAGCTGAAAATGTACATGTCACAGCTAAGAAAATAGCTACTGGTATGGAAGAAAGTAGTACTTCCGTTGAAAATATAGATTCTTCTATTAATGAAGTAACCTCTGCTACTAGGGCGCTTGCTAAAAAAGCTGAGGATGGTAATATAATATCAAAAGAAATAGAATCTAGGGCTAGAAACTTAAAAGATAACGCCAAAGAATCACGCAAAGCAACTAACACTATGTATTTACAAAGACAAGATGCTATCTTAAAAGCTGTAGAAAAAAGTAGTGTTGTACAAGAAATCGTACAAATATCTAAAGTTATTTCTGATATAGCCGCAAAAATAAACCTTTTATCTCTAAATGCCGCTATAGAAGCTGCAAGGGCTGGCGAGCAAGGTAAGGGCTTTGCTGTGGTAGCAGCAGAAGTAGGTAAACTCGCTGAACAATCAACTAGAACTGTTTCTGGAATAGCTCCAATTATTAAAGATGTGCAAGCTTCAGTAACAGACTTATCGGAAAATGCAAAAGGTATATTAAGCTTTATAGATGAGGAAGTATCTTTAAATAATGAACTATTAGAAAAAACCGGAGAACAGTATATGAAGGATTCAGAAATTATAAATAATCTAGTACAGGATTTTGCAGCAAGTACAGAAGAAATATTATCTTCAATGGAAGAGATAACTACTGCTATAGAAATTATGTCTAGTTCCATAGAACAATCCAATATAGGTTCTCAAGATATTGCATCAAGTATTTTAGAGATTTCCACTGCAATACAGGAGGTTTCAAAAATAACTCAAAATCAAGCAAGATCAGCACATGAACTTAATAATCTGGTTGAAAAATTTAAAATTTAATATACAAAATAAACTGTATAAAAACAAAAAATCACCAGAATTTCACACTGGTGATTTTTTATTATTTAGTATCTGTATTTTAAATTTTATACATAGTATTCTATATCAAATTGATTTTTCATTTTAAACTCTATAAATACTTTATCTCTTATTTTTAAAAATTCTTCACTAGTTCTATCTCTTTTCCTTCCCATAGGTACATTGATTATACTTTTTACCTTTCCAGGCCCTGGCGTCATAATAACAATTCTATCTGCAAGAAATACTGCTTCTTCAATATCATGAGTAACAAATATTATTGTTTTTTTCTTTTTATCCCATATATTGGATATTTCATCTTGCATATTCATTCTTGTCATTGCATCTAATGCTCCAAAGGGCTCATCCATAAAAATTATTTCTGGATCTACTGCTAAAGCCCTTGCAATGGCTACTCTTTGCTGCATACCTCCTGAAAGCTGACTTGGATGATGCTTACTAAACTTTGAAAGTCCTACAAGCTCTATATATTCATCAGCTATTTTACTTCTTTCTTCCTTGCTGATTTTTTTAGCTTCAAGCCCAAGTTCCACATTTTTCTTAACACTTCTCCAAGGTAATAATCCATAGTTCTGAAATATTGTTACATAATTTGGTGATGGTTCTTTCACTCCATTACCACCAATAAGTATTTCTCCAGTAGATGGCTTATCAAAACCAGCAATTAGATTTAGAAGTGTAGATTTTCCGCATCCACTAGGGCCTAAAAGGCATATAAATTCGCCCTTTTCAATAGTCAAATTTACATTATCAAGAGACTTAAATTCAGATTTTTTATCATTATTATTTTTATAGATTTTTGATATATTATTTATCTTTATAAACATTATATTACCTCCCAGGCTCTGAAGAAATACCCCAGGTTTTTCCTATCCATTTTTCAAAGAGTGTTATTAATTTATCTAATAATAAACCTAAAACTCCTATCATTATTATTGCTGAAAGCAGCAAATCTGTTCGGAGTGAGTTTCTTGCGTCCATAATTAGATATCCTAATCCAGATTGTGCACCCACCATCTCTCCTGATACAAGAAATATCCAAGCTGAACCAAGGGCAAGATGAAGTCCTGTAACTATATTAGGAAAAGCAGCTGGTAATATAATTTTGGTTAGTACAAAGGGCTGCTTAATTCCAAAATTTCTAGCAACTTTTAAATAAGTTTTATCTGTCTTTTTTACTGCAGACACTGTAGAAAGTAACACTGGGAAAAATGCTGCAATAAATATAATAGCTATTGCTGGAATATCACCAATTCCAAGCCATAATACCATAAATGGGAACCAAGCTACTGGAGATATAGGTCTCAACACCTGAACTATTGGATCAATAACATCCCAAATTTTCTGGAACCATCCTAAAATAATTCCTAGAATTATAGCTAGTATTACTGCAGCAGAGTACCCTATAAAGAATCTGAATAAACTTACCTTAATATGGGTAAAAAAAGTACCATTTTCAATAAGCTCTTTTATTCCCTTTAAAACCATCAAAGGAGATGGAAGAAGAGATGGTTCATACTTACCAGTAAGAACCACAGCTTCCCATCCAATTAATAGAAGTCCTAGTCCTATAACTATATTTATTAATTTTCTAAACTTAGTCATATTATCACTCTGCCTTATTAATTAATGAGTTATCAACAAAGTCGCTATATTTAGGAGGATTTTCTAATAATTTCATAGTTTTAAGGTAGCTTGTTAATTTTTCATAGTCTTTTTCATTAATTTTCAAGTCTGTATATACTGTAGATTTTAAAGATAAATCTAGTACTTCTTTCTTCACGGACATATATTTTGATGCTATCTTTTGTATATTTTCATCTTTAGCCTCTGCTTTTTCTCCTGCTTTAACATATCCATTTACAACTTCCTCTGCAGCTTCTTTATTATTGTTTATAAATTCTTCTCTCAATACAAAAGCACAACAAATTGAATTTTTCCATATATCTTCTGATTTGATCAGTGTTTTACCCTTGCCATTTATTACAGATGTAGCTCCAAATGGCTCAGCAACTATATAAGCTGATATACGTCCTTCTGACAGTGCCGCTGGCATTTCTGCTGGAGCAAGTTCAATTGTCTTTGCATCTGAATAACTCATACCTTCATCTTCAAGCATTTGGTAAAGTAAAATATTCATAGTTGAAAATCTTTGAGGTATTGCAATAGTTTTGCCTTTCAGATCGGAAACATTGTTGATATCCTTTGCAACTGTAATATTAGTTCCGTCCCTATGCCCAAGAGCAACAGCTTTTAAGCCAATTCCTTGTGCTTTTGCCTTCATAGCAAACTGAACTAGTACAGATGCGCCATCCACCTTACCTGTATTTAAGGCATCCATTAGTTCTGGCCAGCTACCATATTTAACAAGTTCAATATTAACATTTTTAAGTTCCTCTTTATTAATTATTGGATCTTCATGTTCTACATATAAAGGCACTGCATGAGTTATTGGTAAATAGGCTATTTTAACTGTTTTCTTTCCATCCGTTGGTTCAGCAGTTTTGTTCCCGCAAGCGGTAAAACCTAAAAGGGAGCCTACTATAATTGTGCCAATAATAAATTTATCAAATATCTTCATATTAAGATCAACCTCTCTTCTTTATAAGCTTTATTCCCATCCAAGTGCTTTTCTCTTTTCTCTTAGATCTTCTATTATTTTATCTGCCAATTTTATTGGATCTACATTTACATTCATAGTTGATCCTAATGTTTCCTTTGTTCCCTTATACAAGAAGTTCATAACATTATCAGAACCTTGTACTGGAGCATGAACACAGTGATATGAATTAATACCATTAAGTCTAAATCCAAGTGCTGCCCCTATTCCTTTTTCATTGGACCATTCTGGGCTCGCAAAAGCAAATGGCATGTCTTTAATTGCTTGTCCAGCTTCGCTTGCTATGGCTCCAAAGGCTCCTGATGCTCTTGCATTATCTATACATTCTCCCATATGCCATACTGGTGGAAGGTCTGGCTGTAAGAAACTTCTTAAACCTTCTCCTGTCTTTTGCAGAGCATCAGTGTTACAGAAACCTAGTTTTAATAATGGGAATGATGCACAGCCATTAGTAAATACAAGAATGTTATTCTTAAGTAGCGTTTCTGCTACATCTACAGTTGCCTTTTCGTAAATTACCCTTGGATTATTACATCCTACAATGTTAACAATACCTAATATTTCCCCACTCTTTAGCGCTTCAACAATTGGTTTCATTCCTCCAAATCTGCTTTGAATATATTCAACTGTAAAACCAACTTCAGCATCAACTTCATATGGTGGAATAAATACCGGTATTTCTCTTCTATCTGCAAAGCTTTCAATTGCTCTTGTAACTATCTTTCTAGCAATAGCGCTAGTTTCATTTATATTAGAATGATCATGTTTATAAGCATAATGCTCTGCTCCTGGAAGTCTTGCAGAATCACTTGTTGTAACAATTGTTGTCTTGTGACATCTTGCAACATCCATAATTCCAGGATATACATCTTCAACATCAGCAACCCAAAGATCTAGCGCCCCTGTTCCAAGAACTAATTCTGCTCCAATGGCATTTGATAATGGAATTACCCCATCATATCTATACATTGCTGAAAGTCCAGAACAACATATCCCATAAAATTGTATTCCTTTGGCTCCATGTTCTTTAGCTAATTTAATAAACTCTTCACTTTGTCCTACCTTTACTATTTCATTTACAAGAACAGGTAAATGTCCATGAACTGCTATGTTTACATATCCTTTTTTTAATGCTCCAACATTAACTTTTGAAGTTCTTCTGCCACCCGTCCCAAATAGGCTATCTGTTGCAATAGAGGAACCAACTACACCTGAAAATACAAAGGCAAGTCCACATCTTAAGAATTGCTGCATTACATTTTTCCAATCGCCATCAGTTCCTGTACCAGTTCTATGAAGTGCCTCAAAAACTTCATGGTAAGCACTTATAGGTATTATATCCATGTCCTTCCACACTTTCTTTCTTTCAGGAGATGCACTTACTTCTATTGTTTTAAATTCACCTGGAACAGTTCTTGATAAATCCTCTAATAAAACATCTGCCAGCTTTGATGCAAGTTCATTTATTGTCTTTCCTTCTATATCTATTCCAAATTGCTTTGCAGTTTTTATTACCTTTTCTTCTCCTAAAATAGGTATATCAAGCTTACCTTCTGCTGCATTTTTCATAGCAAGAAGTACTTCTCTTGCATGAGATCCATGTGCTGCTACCCCAGCAGCAAGTCCTCTTAATAAATTTCTAGCAACTATAAGATCTGCATCTGCTCCACATACTCCTCTTGGGCTTTTAGGAGTAATTTTACAAGGCCCCATATAACAAATACGACAGCATACTCCTGCAAGACCAAAGCTACATTGTGGCTGCTGCTGATCAAATCTATCAAAAGCTGTATCACAACCTATTTGCTCCATACGTAATAACATTTCTTTTACTGCTGGGTCTGGAGTTTTCTCAAGAACATCTTGCTTTGATGCAAAAGTTTTTCTATATTCAGATACTGCTTGCAAATAATCATTAACTCCTCCACCATGGTGATGGTGACTATGACCATGCTCATCATTATGAGAATGACTGTGATGATATCGATAAATTTCACTAAGATTCATATTTAAAAACCTCCTATATATCTTACAACATTCAAATACAATTCATACTATTCCTATATGTTTTGTTATATAATATCATCACTTATATACCTTGTCAATAAAATATTATCTCCTTATTTTTGAAAAAGTCTTATTGAATTTCTTCGATAAGATTAGCTCCTTATTATAACTTCTCTTTCTGCGTACCTGTAATGAGCACTAAATTTCTAAAATAATCATATACTGCCAGTATCTATAAACATTTAGGAGGCATTGTAATGAAACATTCACACAGTTATGTAGGTACAACATCCTTTGATGATTGCCATGTTCATCATTACGGTGGCGTTACATCTAAGTCACCAAGTGGAGTACCCCATACTCATTGTCTGAAAGGTGAAACAACCTATCTTGATGATCATGACCATGATTATGAAACTAAAACAGGTCCAGCAATAGTACTACATGATGGACTTCACTATCACTATTATGAGACCAGAGTAAGATGTGCAGATGGTCACATTCATTATATATGTGGTTGTACTAGCACTGATTAACTTATAGAATTCTGTATATTGTTTATTTTTTTAAAGATAGCTGCCATTTTATATAGCAGCTATTTATTGTTTTTAAAATTTTCTATAATTCTGCGATATTGGGTTGACAAAATCATTTTGATATTATAATATGTTATCAATCTAGTATTCCAATCAAAATAATAAGAATTAGTAAATGCTGTGATAAGAAATAGTAGCATAAAGTAAACTAACAGAGAAAAATCCTCCTAGCTGAAAGGGATTTTTAGTATAACTTGTGTGAATGCATCTTTGAGCACTGTCTTGAAATATAGTAGACGACAGCGTGTACGCCCGTTAAAGCGTTGAGGTATGTATGTACCAAAATGAGATATCATTGTATATTTTTATTATACATATGATAATTAGAGTGGAACCGCGGAAGTTAACTTCTGCCTCTAAGTTTTTAGAGGCAGGAGTTTTTTATTTTTTAAAAATTAATAAACAGGAGGGCTATTATGAATTCTTTACAATACTTTGATTCCATAGCTAAAAGCTGGAACGTTATAAGAAGTGAATATTTCGAAGAAAGACTAAAATATAAAATTTTATCTACAACTAATATAAAGGATAAGATTGTGGCTGATTTGGGGTGTGGCACAGGCTTTGTTTCTCTTGCACTGGCCAGCGAAGCCAATATAGTGTTTTCTGTTGATAATTCCATAAATATGCTAAAGGAGTTAAAAACTACTGCATTAAAAAGAGATTATACAAATATCTACCCTTTAAAATCTTCTTTAGATAACCTTTCACTATTTGATGAATCATTAGATGCAGTATTTATAAATATGGCACTTCATCATATAAAAGATGCTAGCAAAGCAATTGATGAAATGCATAGAATTCTAAAAAAAGATGGTATAATTGTTATTTCCGATGTTATGGAACATACTGGAGAGTGGGCTAGAGAAGAAATGTTTGATGAATGGCTTGGTTTTTCTAATGAGCAAATAACCAATTGGCTGCAATCAGCAGGATTTAGAAATATACAAGTGGAAAATACAGATTTAAGCTGCAAAGGCTACTCAAGTAAGGGAGAGTTCACTGAAACAGGTATCTTCTTAGCTAAAGCCACAAAATTATAATTTGGAGGAAAAACATATGAAAATCGAATCAATTTTAATACACGGTGGAATAGATGGAGATCAACATACAGGGGCGGTAAATGTACCAATTTATCAAACCTCAACTTACAAACAGCCTAAGTTTGGAGTGAATACAGGCTATGAATATTCAAGAACAGGCAATCCAACACGAGAAGCTTTAGAGAAGCTTGTTGCAGACCTTGAAGAGGGATATGCAGGCTTTGCTTTTGCATCAGGGATGGCTGCTATAACTGCAGTGCTTTCACTATTAAAGTCAGGAGATAAGATAGTTATTTCAAACAACGTATATGGTGGAACATTTAGAGTTCTGGATAAAATATTTACAAACTTTGGCATTCATTATGCCATAATTGACACCTCAAATTTAGATGAAATAAAAAACAGTATTGATGAAACTGTAAAAGCTATTTATATAGAAACTCCAACAAATCCTCTTATGGATGTAACTGATATTGAAGCTGTGGCAAATATAGCTCAGGAAAAAAGTATATATACTATCGTTGATAACACCTTCATGACTCCTTATTTACAAAAACCAATAACTCTTGGAGCTGATATAGTTATTCACAGTGCTACAAAATATCTTGGTGGCCACAGTGATGTAATTTCGGGTATTGTTGTTGTAAATAACAAAGATTTAGCTGAAAAACTTCATTTTGTTCAAAATGCTACTGGAGGAGTTTTAGCTCCCTTTGATTCCTTCCTTTTAATTAGAGGAATTAAAACCTTGGCAGTAAGAATGGATAGACATAACTCAAATGCAAAGCTTATTGCTGAATTCTTAAAAAATAGAGAAGAAATAGAAAAGATATATTATCCTGGTTTCGAGAATCATCCTGGTTATAAAATTCAAACAAATCAAGCTAAGGGTTATGGTGGAATGATTGCCTTTGTTCTTAAGGAAGGCTATGATTATAAGAAATTCCTTGAAAATCTTAATTTAATAACCTTTGGAGAAAGCTTAGGTGGAGTTGAATCCTTAATTTGCCACCCTGCTTCTATGACTCATGGTTCTATACCTTATGAACTAAGACAAAAGGTTGGTATTGTAGATAATTTAATAAGGCTATCTGTAGGCATAGAAAATGTTGAAGATTTAATTCAAGATATGGAAAATGCATTAAAGGAGAGTATGTAATATGGTTAAAGTTGAAAGCTTCTTATTGGATCACACAAAGGTTAAGGCACCCTTTGTAAGAAAATGCGGAACTTCACAAGGTCAAATTGGAGATACTATATCAAAGTTTGATTTAAGACTTTTACAGCCTAATGAGGAAGAAATGCCAACAGCAGCAGTTCACACACTTGAGCATCTATTAGCAGGTTATATGAGAGAAAAAATGGATACTATTATAGACATTTCTCCCATGGGCTGCAGAACAGGCTTTTATATGGTAGCTTGGGGAGAAGTTGAAGTTCAAACTGTTATTGAATCACTCACTTACGCATTAAACAAAATTATAGAAGCAAAAGAGGTCCCTGCAACTAATGCAATTCAGTGCGGAAACTATAGGGATCATTCTCTATTCTCAGCGCAGGAATATGCTAAATATATTTTAGAGAAAGGTATTAGCAATGAAATATTTAAATAATATTAAAGAGCTTATAGGCAATACACCTATTATAAAGCTTAATAATGTAAATATTAAAGCTGACGTTAGTATTTTTGTAAAGCTTGAAAATCATAACCCTGGTGGGAGTGTCAAGGATAGAGTGGGAGTTTATATGATTGAACAGGCTGAAAATGAAGGGCGCTTGAAGCCAGGCTACACCATAGTTGAAGCTACTGCTGGCAACACTGGAATTGGTGTTGCCCTTGCTGGAATAAATAAAGGTTATAATATAATTTTTGTTGTTCCTGAAAAGTTTTCATTAGAAAAACAAGCTTTGATGAGAGCACTAGGAGCTACTGTAATAAATACTCCTAGAGAAGATGGTATGTTAGGTGCTCTTAAAAAGAGTGACGAACTCTTACAGACTATAGAAAATTCAATAAGCTTAAAGCAGTTTCAAAATCATTCAAATCCACTTGCCCACTATGAAACTACTGGCCCAGAAATATATGAAGCTATGGATGGTAAAATAGACTATTTTGTTTGTGGTGCTGGAAGTGGAGGTACCTTTACTGGAGTTACAAAATTTCTTAAAGAACGAAATAAAAACATTGTAGGAATTTTAGCTGATCCAGAGGGTTCTACTATGGGTGGAGGTATTGAAGGTTGCTATGATATTGAAGGAATTGGCAATAACTTTATTCCTGGAACTATGAACATGGACTTAGTTGATGAAATAATAAAAGTTAGTGATGAGGAAGCTTATGAAATGGTTAAGATTCTTGCCTTAAAGGAAGGCCTTATTGTTGGAAGCTCTTCTGGTGCTGCTGTGGCTGCTGCTTTGAAACTGGCCGAAAAAATAGAAAAAGGTAATATAGTTACTATTCTTCCCGATAGAGGCGATAGGTATTTTAGCAAAAATATTTATTAATTAAAAAAGAAGCGTATGTCTAGTTAAACTAGACATACGCTATAATTATTAATCACTCTTTTTATGCCACTCTTATTATTTTAAACACTATTTTTCATTTTTTTATAATAAAATCCTAGTGAATATAGTCCTGGTATTGCAATCAATGTAAGTATAGACGCAGTAACTACCCTATCTATACTAAAGAAAAATACTAATATAAATTGTATTATAGCTAGCGGAAATGATACATATCCAAGTACTTTATGAGCAATTTTCCAAGTTTCTTCATCTCTTATAGTCCAAGGAAGTCTTAACCCCAGATACCTATTAAAAGGTATTTTAGGCGAAACATTACCGAACCCCATGATAAAAACTGAAATTAAACCAACTATTATTAATTCATTATTCTTATTATAAAGTGCATTTTTATTTGGTGTTAATGCTGTAAATAAAGAACAAATAATGATAATCCCTATAATCATTCTATTTATATTTCTCACAGTTTTAACTTTAGGATTACCCTCCGAGAGTTTTGTTATCCTTGCTGCTTGAATATCAAATACAATTAATGAAATAATAATTAAAACAAAAATAATACTTGCAACTAAGTTACTTTCAGGAACTAAAAAACCTAAAATTAGTATTGTTATTGATGTAAGTAAAAATATCATCCTTGTAAAGTCAAACTTCTTCATTTCAATCCCTCCTATTTCTTTGTAAATATATCTAAGAAGCTTCCAAGAACCTCTTGAAGTATTGTAGTATTTATAGAATAGATTACAAATTGGCCCTTTTTCTCTGATGTAATAAGTTCTGCTTCCCTTAAAATATCTAAATGCTTAGATATTGAAGGCTTAGACATATTAAAGTGTTCCGATATTTCGCCTGCACTCATATCCCCTTTATTTAAAAGTTTTAGTATTTCCCTTCGAGTTTCATCACTTAATGCTTTAAATGCCTTACTCATATAATGACTCCTTTCCAGCTAATATAGATATTTAGCTAATTAGCTAAATATCTATATTTATATTATACATGTATTTTATATAAATGCAATCATTTGCAATAAAAATGACCTCCCAAAAATAGAAGATCATGCTCTTAATAACCATATTTAACCAATATATTTTACATTTATACTTCCCTAACTTCTACTAAATATAGTTTCTTATATAACTTCTTGCTTTATACTTTCTTCCTGATGCTTATTTCTACATTTTATGCATTAATAATATTCTTTTCTCATATATAATAAGCTTTTTATTTTCTAACAATTTCTATAGGGATTGAATAATTCTAAATCTTCATCTTTCTTCCCTGTAAATAAATTAACTAACATTTTTCCACCTAATACTGCAAATAATATTCCATTAGCGCCATATCCTAAGCAATAGTATAAAGATTTTCTATGCTTATCCCTTCCTATGTATCCAAGATTGTCATTAGTAGATGCAAAGACACCACAATACTTATATTCTATTTCAATATCATGTATATCCTTAAACATATTTTTTAAACGCTGCTCAAGGATATTGTATTTATCTTCATATATATTACCATAAAACCTTCCTTCTAAAAAAGGAGTATCTTCTCCTCCAATTATAATTCTATTATCTGGAGTAATTCTAACATAATTATAGGGATCACAATTATCACGGATAACTATATTTTTATATATATCATCAATTTTTTTTAAAGGCTTAGTAACTATATTATAAGCAATAGTCTTTGTTCCAAAGGCTTTATCTGTAAATAGCTTTGTATTATAACCCGTTGCACAAATTATTTTTTTACCTCTTATTTTAAAGCCATAAGATGCTACAACCTTAACATAATCTTCATAATAATTGATTTGTTGTACTTCTGTATTCTCAAAAACCTTTAATCCTCGTGTTATTGCTACTTCTAAAAGGTGATGAGTAAATTTATAAGGATTAAAAACTGCTCCCCCATTTTTAGAAAACACACCTGCTTTTAAATCAAAGCTATAGGGATTATTATTATCTATAAAGGAAACATCAATATCATTATCTTTTCTATATTTATACTCATCTTTTAATTCTTGTACTTCTATATTTTTAGATGTGTATAGAAGTGTATCCTTCTTTTGATATTCACAATAATTCCCATGATTATTTATGAATTCATCAATTTCATCTAAGGCCTTTAAACCTAACTTATAGGATTTAATAACCTTTTCATAAGTTGTATATTCCTTAAGATTATTTAAGTTATCATCTAATTCATATTGAAGTAAGGCAGTGGTAATACTTGTGCTGCCATATCCAATTCTTGCTTTTTCAAGAATACAGCAGTCCACTCCTGCCTTAGTAAGATAATATCCTAAAATGGCACCAGTAACTCCACCTCCAACAATAATTATATCCGTTTCAATATCTTCATTTAAATAATCATATTGCTTCTTTCTATTTGCTGCTTGTGTAAAATAAGGCTTACCATAAACTACTTCAAAGTTTTTCATTTAATTTCATCCTCTCTAACATATTCTAGGGCATAGTACTAATGTTTTTCATTTTTCATATATATTATTATTTAAAGTACCCAATTTTATCACATATTTTTATCTTTAAACTAATGACACTATATTCATATAACCCTTTATTAAAATATAAAAAGAGCATTAACTCTAATAAAAGTTTAATACTCTTTTTACCTAATCAATAATATTGATATTATTTTTTAAACGCTATTTTTAACTTTCATATTATTTAATGCCTCAATAACATTTAAAGCAACGGTTTCTCTTAGCTCAATCATGGATTGTTTACTTGCATAGGAAATATGCGGTGTTACAATAATATTATCTACATTTAATATTTCGCTTTCTGGATTTGGTGGCTCATTACAAACCACATCTAGGCCAGCACCTCTTATAATTCCATTTTTAACTGCTTGGATTAGTTCACTTTCAACAATGATTTCTCCCCTTGATGCATTTAAAAGTACAGCACTTTTTTTCATAAGTTTTAATTCCTTCATTCCAATCATCCCTCTTGTATTTTCATTAAGAGGTACTGCTATACTCACATAATCTGAAAGTTTAAGTCCTTCTTCAAGTGTCACTTTCTTTACTCTATAAACTTTAAGTTCATCATCATTAACATATGGGTCATAAATTAACACATTCATTCCAAGGGCTTTAGCCTTCTTTGCTTCTAGTTTGGCAATTTTCCCAAATCCAATGATGAATAGCACCGAATCTTTAATTCTCTTTGGAATATAATCCATGGCATCTACGCCCCAAAACCCTTTCTTAACTTTGTCATTAAAGGAACTAAGATTCTTGTAAAACTCAAAGATGAATGATATCACATGATCTGAAACCTCTTCAATGCAATAACTTGGAACATTTGCAACTATTATGCCTTTGCTTCTAGCATAGTTTACATCAATATTGTCATATCCAATTCCATACACAGATATTATTTTACAATTTGCCAGCTTATCAATAACCTGTGAAGAAATTTCAATATCTATTTGTGCAATAATAGCTTCAGCATGCTTGCCGAAGTCCTCTAAATCATTATGAAAATCTCTTCCAGAGTATTTTATTTCATAACCAGGTAATTTCTCTTTTATGATTTTTTCCTCTATATCATATTCCTTCCAATCTCCGTCAATAATCCATATAGTCTTTAACATCTTGCACCTCATCTTACTTGCCACTTGCCATGTGGGTGGCACTTATTATCATTGGCAAACAATCTCCTCCACGAGGTAAAACTCCAACTTTTCCTCCTGGAATTTCCTTTAAGGCATAGTCAACTGCTTCCTGTAGAGTTTTATTTTTTTTATAACCTAGAATTGAGATTTCTTTATCATCTAAACCTTCTGTAACAATAATTATTTTTGCTCTTTCCCTCACTCTGGCATTGCCCATTGCAATATCTGCAGCCACTAAATCAGCTTCGTCATCATCTAAAGAAATTTTCCCTACGATATTTTTAGATTCTTCATAAGAAGCCTTTGCCCACTCTATTAATTTTGGATGATTATGCACTAATCCTTCGTAGCATGGAGCCACAAATATAATATATCCATCTTTTTTCACACTAAAATATGCAGATATAAGCCCCTTTTCAGCTTGCCAATAATCAATATCGCAAGGGCTAGAACTTACTACAACTATATCAGCAAGTTTAGGTATCTCTACTCCATAAACCTTTGAGGCAAGTTTTGCTCCTTCTCTATGAGCTTTTATAAAATCTCCTGCAAAGATTCCAGTAACCTCTCCATCTGGTGTCATAACCACATTTATAATAAACTTAAGTCCCACTATTCTTGCTACCTCTTCTATTCCCTTCCTGCAAGGATTATCTTTAATATTTCCTAAGGGAATCCTTTCCAAAAGGGCTCCTGCAACATGTGTAGCTGATGTAGTAGCAGAGCCGCATATTCCAGGCTGAACAATTTTGCCACCACCTGAATAACCTGCATCTGAGTGTGGTATTATATTTCCAAGTCCTATTATATAATCAACTTCCTGAACCTTTTTGTTAACATGAATAGGAAACTTCATTCCATCTGCTTCAATAGTCCCCATGTCAACAAGTGCATCTTTATCTGTGAAATCATGCTGACTAATTTTAACTGTATTAAAGATTTCTTCTCCAACCTTTTCGACAATTTCATCTTCTGTCATCACTCTATGAGTTCCAGGTGCAGTTAATATTTCAATATTTTCAAGAGGTATCCCCATATCATTAGTAAGGTATTTTATTAATACAGGAAGTATCTTATTTACTGGAGTTACTCTCGTATTATCATCAATTAATATCAAAATTTTATCATCTTTTTTAACCTGATTTTTTAATGCTTCACACCCAATTGGATGTTCTAGCTTGTCTAGTAATGTCCTTTCAAAATTCTCTATAGGTGAAAACCTTGTCATCTCTCCTCCAAAAAGGAAGGATGAAGCAGGAATTGATGCCCGCATCTCCTTATCACCATAAGGAACCTTAATTATTGTCAAACTTTCGTTCATAATAAATACACCTTCTTATATTATTTATGAATTTTTTTATAGCTTATAAAAGTGTAATTTCTCCATTATTAGTATCTATTCTAACCATATCCCCATCCTTAACAGTCTCGTAAAATCTCGAATCAACTTTATCTACCATTGGAGTTCCAATAATGATAGCGCTAGCTACAATTACTGTTTCTGGGTTTTGAATGATCATTCCCTTGGGTGCATTATTATTTAAAGTAAGTTGATAAAGGCCATCAGCTTGAACAACAGAACTTCCCTTTGAACCAGGAAATACTAATATTTTATTTGATACGTTTTTTCCCTCTAAAGAATGTCCCTTTTCAATACAAACACCTGTCTTTGGCTCAATCAAGTAAAACATTATATCATCTGTTGAAATTAGAACTTCTCCTTCTACAACGCCTTCAGAAATTTTATGGCAGGAAAATACTTCTTTACTCATTATTTTACTTCTCCTTTCAATGCTGCTTCAACGCATGTTTTTAAATCCCTGATGATTAGATTAATTCCTCTACGTTTTGGGTAATAAGCAAGCTTTGGAGAATCTGTAACTCCTACTTTTCCACTTAAGAAGTGCCAGCATGGCTGATCAGAACAAGTATCTTCAATAATATCTCCACCAGCTTCTCTAATAATTTGAAGTAATCCCATTCTATCAGCCATCTCTTTAGTATGACTAGAAGTCATTACCCAAAGATCCACGGCAAGTTTCTTTCCCTTTACGATATTTGCTATTTCTTGAACTTGATCTAATGTAAAATGCGGGCATCCAAATAGTGCAAAGTCAATTTTTCTATTTCCAGGCTCTGATATTTGTTCAAGGATATTTTCTAAGTCCTCATTTGTTATAACTACTTTTCTTTTGGGTTCTTTTCCGCCAAAAGCTGCTTCAAGGGTTGGTGCTTCTGGAGTTACTCCTACTATATGATACATTCCATATGCCCCAGAAGTATTTAGCTGTGCTCCAAGATTCATAAGAGCTTCTTGAGAAATTATTTTTGGAAGTCCTGTAAATACTGGAATTCCATTGCCTATTTTTTTACCCATATATCCTAAAAGATGATATTCAAAGTCAGACTTCATATCTGCTTCAACTTCAACAAGTATATCTCCCTTACGGTTTTCATCAAAGAGAAGACCATATTCTGGTACAAACCCTGTTATAGCAGCACAAAGTGCACTTTGAGCAGCTTCACGATTACTTCTTGCTCCCCAAACTGAGTTAACATATGGGGTTGCACTAGATTCAGAAAATGCTACAACTTCTCCATAATGAGGAATATTCGTCCCTAAATAAGGTGTACAGTTGTATGATAAAATTGCACCTAAATTTTTATATGCATTATGAGTTCTTTCCATTAATGATGCATATTCATCTGTAACTGTTCCAAGCTTTTTAAAATATGCCAAGCAAAAACCTGGATTAACTGTAGGAGCAATTTTGCAATGTGCTCCAGCCTTTAAAAGCCTTTCTGCAAACCATAAATCTGCCTCTTGGTTACTTAATGCAACATGGGCTCTAGTAATTGGCACCATACGTTTAGCATCAAAGGATTCGCCAATTGCTACTTGAATTTTCATAGCAAGGGCAGTACCCTCACCATATTTTCCATCTAACATATCCTGTTGATCTCTTGTCAATTCCATAACTTACCCCCCCATAATTTTAGCGAAATAAAATTCCTTATTTCACTTATATTCACTTCAATAAGTTTACTAAAAACATTGTAGTTGCTGGTATATAAGTCGTTACTGCCAGTGCAATAAATAATGCACCTAAAAACCACTTGATATATCTCATCATTCCCCCTATAGAAATATTTCCTACTGCTGACGCTACGAAGAGATTAATTCCATAGGGTGGAGTTACAAATCCAATTGCTAAATTCATTGTAAGCATAACACCAAAAGTTATTGGTGACATTCCAAGCTTTACAACAACTGGAAGTAGTATTGGAGATAATATGATTGTTGCAGGTATGTTATCAATTAGACACCCAACTCCAAGTAAGAATAAGTTTATTAATAATAATAGTAAAAATTTATTAGTAGTAATTCCAAGAAGTGTACCTGCTATAGCTGCAGGGATTTGTTGTAGGCTAAGATAACTTGCAAATGCCATAGAAAGCCCAACCATGAAAGTTGTTATTCCATTGATTACAATAGTGTCATATAAAGCCTTATAAATTCCTTTTAAATCTAATTCTTTATAAACAAATGCTCCAATAATTAATGAATATACAACCGATACTACCGCAGCTTCAGTAGGAGTGAACATTCCTGAGTATATCCCACCTAATACTACCACAGGAGCCATAAGTGCCCAAAATGCATCCTTAAAAGAAATCCATATTTCTCTTGGCTTTGGCCAATATCCAGTACCTTTATAGCCATGTTTCTTTGATAAAATATAGCAAGCTATTATTAGTACTACTCCCATGAGTATTCCAGGAATGAGCCCTGCAATAAAAAGATCACTAATTGAAGTTCCAGTAACAACTCCATAAATTACAAAAGGTATACTTGGTGGAATAATAACGCCTATAGTCCCAGCTGCTGCTGCTAAGGATGCGCTAAATCCAACATCATATTTTTTTTCTTTCATGGCTGGTATCATAAATGCTCCGATGGCTGATGTAGTAGCAACTGCTGAACCAGATATAGCTGCAAAAAACATACACGCAACAGTAGTTACCATTCCAAGTCCTCCAGTAATAGCTCCGAAGCAAAGACTTGCAAAATTTAAAAGCCTCTTAGCAACACCACCCGTACTCATTAAATTACCTGCTAATATGAAAAATGGTATTGCCATTAAAGGAAATGAGTTTATTCCTGTTATTGAATTTTGAGTAATAAGTACTAATGGAATATCTGAAAATAATGATAATGATATAAGTGTTGCTATACCTATTGCAAACCCTACAGGCACACTGAGTAATATAAGCAAAGCAAATGCTCCAAATAACACCATAGCTTCCATATTAAACTTCACTCTCCTTTGCCTTAGGTCCCTTTACTATCATTTCATATATTTGACCTAATAATCTTAAGGCCATAATACCTGCACTAAAAGGTAATGCAGCATAAACAAAATACATAGGGATTCTCATTCCAGATGATACAGAACCTTTCTTAACTAAATCCATTACGAGTTCATTTCCATTTAGAACCAAGAAAATGCAGAAGCAAAACCAAATAATTAATGCAATTATATTTATAACCTTTTGTCCTCTTTCTTTAAGAACTCCGTTTAAAAGTTCTATATTAATATGCTTACGTTCCCTAAGCCCTACACTTGCACCTAGCCATGTCTGCCATATAAAAATATAACGGGTTAATTCTTCACTCCAGGACAATGAAGAATTAAATAAATATCTCATTATCACTTGTATGAAAACAATAATTACAGTAAAAATCAAACTGGCAACTAACAAATACTCTTCTAACTTATTGTAGTAGCGTGATAATTTACCCAATTGCAACCATCCCCCATATTATATTTATTTGAGGAAGGGAAGGATTTTCCCTTCCCTTTTTATTTGTTAGCCTTAGCTGCCAAATCAAACATATCTTGTCCGATTTCCTTTTTATATTTTTCATACATAGGTTTAACTGCTTCTACAAACTTAGCATGATTTTCAGGTGTTACTTCATTAACCTTCATGCCCTCTGATTTAAGCTTTTCAATATACTTATCATTGTCTGCAAGCTCTAAATTTCTTTGATAATCAATTAAATACTTTTTAGCACCATCTGCAATGGTTTTCTGGATATCTTCTGGCAAACCCTTGTAGAACTTGTCATTTATAATTACAGCTAAAAATCCATAGGTATGGTTTGTTAGGCTAAGATACTTTTGTACCTCCTGGAACTTTGTTGCGTAAATCAATGAAGCAGCATTTTCTTGTCCATCTACAGTTCCCTGTTGTAGTGCAGTAAATAATTCTCCGAAGCCCATAGGAGTAGCATTTGATCCTAGGCACTTAAACATATCAATAAATACTGGACTTTCCATTACTCTCATTTTTACGCCTTCAAGGTCTTTAGGTTCATTTATTGGACGTTTGCTATTAGTTATATTTCTTACACCATTATAGTTGTAACCAAAATTGTGAATACCCACCTTGTCTAGATTTTTGCTAAGCTCAGTACCAAGCTCAGAATCTACAGCTTTAAATGCAGAATCAGCATTATTAAATATAAAAGGCATATCAAGTATTCCAAATTTAGGACTGTAAGTGGTAAGTACTGATGTTGATGGCATAGTCATTTGTATAGTTCCAAGTGCTACAGCCTCTGTCATTTCTCTATCACCGCCAAGCTGCGCATTTGCATATATTTCTACAGTAACTGCACCCTTGGATTGTTCTTCAACATACTTTTTAAACTCTAAAGATGCCTTATGGGTTGATCTGTCTTCTGCCTCAACATGCCCCAGTTTAATTACAGTTTTTTTAGTACCGCTTGTCTCCTTCGAATCCCCACCTTTATTTGAACAACCAATCATAAGAGAACAAGCCAAAGAAACAGTTAATAAAATTGATAATAACTTTTTCATTTTCATACTAATTTCCCCCTTCTTATTAAACCAACTATAAATAAATTAACTTTTTATAACTAAATTAATCTTATTTGTTTAACACCTCCTGATTTTCTAAATATAATTGTTTCAGGATTTTATGTTAATTTAATGAGTTAACCTTATGATTTAATAATTCCAATCAGGGTTATTTGCAATATTTTCACCTGCTTTTTTTATATGAATTCTTAATAGCTGTGACAATTTATCAATATCTCTTTCCTTCAGCAACTTTAAAATCTCCAGGTGTTGATTAATGGTATCCTTTTCATTACCTAATGATTTAGCAGACATACGTTGAAATCTTAAAACTTTCAATTTTATACTGCTCATAATATCAATTAAATAATTATTATTACACTTTCTAACAATAAGTGAGTGTAGTTCATTATCCCAGTGCGCAATTTCATCTAAATCAATTTCTTCACCCAAATCTGCTCTGTTTTTCAAGTCAATCCACTTTTCTTCCATTTGGTTTATTTCACCTTCCGTAATATTTTCCATAGCAGATCGCAACGCAGTACATTCAAGTGCTGCTCTTACCTCAAATAATTCGTAAATATCTTTTATAGTAACATGCTTAATAAAAATTCCAACACCATTATGCACCTCTACTAAGTCTTCACTTTGCAGGATTTTTATTGCTTCTCGTATAGGGGTTCTACTCATACCTAATGTTTGTGCAATTATAGTTTCACTTAGATGGTCTCCAGGTTTAATTTCGTTATTTATAATTGAATTTTTTATCGTTTCATAAGCAATGCTAGTAAGATTTTTAATTTCATTCTTTTTCATACCTTTTAAACTTGCGTATTCTGCCATTAACAAGCCCTCCTTAATGTAATTATATGCAACTATATTCCACTAATATACCACCTGTATACAGGTTACTATAGTTTGGAATATTTTTCAAGTAGTATTGTGAAATATTTCTATATTTTTCTATATATATTTGTGTATTATTAAATGAACATTCAATAATACTACTTAATATCTTACTTACTATATAACTTTTCCGATAAAAAAGATGACTCCTGTTCAATACAGAAATCATCTTATTGATTTAGCATAGTCTTTTTTCTAATGTCCTTGACAATGGATGCACTTTAAATTCCTAGGAAGTTCTTTTTTTATCTAACTTGTTACTTGGGCAGTATCTTTACTCATATATATCTAATATCTCTCCGTTGATACCTAAAATAAAAACTCTAGTATTTCCAATATTAAGTAAATTATTAGATTTATCGACATTCAGTATATTTCTATTAAAATAGTTGCTAAATGTGTAGTTTTTCGTCTCCATTCCATCTTCTTCTAAAGTAATGCTACTAGGATTAAATCTATTTGGTGAAATAGATTTAATTTCTCCATACACAATATTATTATATACGTAAATAAAGCTGTTTCTTTGCCATAAATCAGAAACTAAATAAACTACATCATTGTCATAATATGATATTTCATCACTAGGCAAATACTTACGTCCATCATTATCCCTAATTCTATAAATATAGTCATAGTTAGCACCGCTCATCAATTTAGCAATTTCTTTATTATCATATTTATATATTAAAGGCTCATTACTGAAAACCGGATCAACAATAACACAATAATCATTATCGTTATTGCTATCCTTCGCTAGTATTATTGAAGAATATGGCTGTATTGCTTTAACTGCTGCACTATAATCAATATTTCCGCCGTGATAATAGTATGCTGAAGCATTTGGTAGTGACATAGTTTGGGATGAACCATTTTCATCAATATAAGTTATAGTTGAATCTGATACCTCTGATACAGCATAATTTACTAAAGTATTTTCTTTTGGTGAAATTTTTGTAATAACAGTCCCATCAATATATAGTTTATATTTGCCCCCAATTTCAGGTGCTGCAACACCTCTTTTTACTGTGTAGATACCAGTATCTGTTAATACTTGATTTTCCCCCAATTCATCTGAAGTTTTAGAATTCCCAAGTATTAAAGTTTCAACTAATTTTCCTGTTACTGTAGTATCACTATAATAATTGTCTGAAAAAAACTTATCACTTTCTGTTGAACTTGATTTCTTCATTACAGAATCAAAAAGTCTATCCAGCATTACAGCTTGTACCCTAACAGTTAAATTATCACTTTTATTCAACAAAATGCCTTCAGTTAAGTCCAATGTTGATGCCTCTTGTATATAATTATTAGGCCAGGATCCCCCCTGTAATTCCTCATCTGAATCTGTATATCCAAGAAGTCTTACTAGCATTGTGCAAGCTTCTGCATAACTCACAGCTTTATCTGCTTGAAAAGTTCCGTTTGGAGTACCATAAACTACTCCTTGATTTACTCCCTGCTTAGTTCCTAAATTAAGGCCAACATTTATATATCCACTGAGTTCGCTATTTGGATCTATATCCGGGAATATAGTTGTTCCCTTTGAATTTTTAGCCGTATTCCCTAAACCCTCAGCTATAACTATAGACTTTATAAACTCTCCTCTTGTAACAGTGTTATCAGGATTAGTTACTGATGTATCAATAATACCAAGTCCCTGCAATCTTACAAGTGCTGACGAATAATCTAAAGTCTCTGCAGAAACCAAAGAAGATCTGATTATAGTAAATAACATAGCAAGAGCTAACATCAAGCCAACTCTAGATTTTTTTAGTTTCATTTTCACACCATCCTTTATTGCTATTTTATTCATACATTAATGCATCTACTGGATTTAAATTTGCAGCTTTGTTTGCAGGATACATTCCGAAGATTATACCTATTACAAGTGAAATTACAAAGGAAGCCACTATCCATGGTATTGAATATACTTCTGGTGCAAGATTAAATCCTCCAATAACAAATTTTATAACACCTACTCCAAAAAGAATTCCAGCTACTCCACCTATTCCAGTAATCACTATGGATTCAATTAAAAATTGAATAAGTATATTTGATTTTTTCGCTCCTATGGCTTTTCTTACCCCTATTTCTCTAGTTCTTTCAGTTACAGATACTAACATGATATTCATTATACCTATACCACCTACTATAAGAGATATAGCTGCTATACCCGCAAGTACGGTAGTCATAGTTGATGTAACAGAATTAAGCGTTTCTAATACTTGTTCCATATTTGTTACTCTAAATGCATCAGATTTCTTAAAGGTTTTAGTAAGAAATTCCGTTAAAATTGTAACTGCCTCATCTACAGTTTCTGCACTAGTTGCTTTGGCTGAGAAATTTCTAATAGTAGCTGATTGGCTTAGTCTTGTTGCAAGGCTTACTGGTATAATAACTCTATCATCAGTAGAAGAATCTGCTCCATTTGCGGTTTGCGTAAGCACACCTATTACTTTAAATTGCTGCCCAGATATTTTAATATTTTTGCCTATTGGATTATCTCCATTAAAAATGTCGTTTACAACTGCTGTACCAACTATTGCTATCTTTTGATTGTAATCTAAATCTAGCTGCATCAAAAATCTACCACTTTGAACAGTAACACTATTAATGTCTGCGTATTCAGGGCTAGTCCCTAAAATAGTGGTGCTTCTGCTTTTATTGCCTGCTTTTACTGTAGCACTAGTAGAAGCCTGAGGAGAAATACTTGAAATTATATTACTATTCTCCTTTTGAAATTTTGCAAGATCATCATAACTAACATTTCTATTACTACCTCTCCCTATTATATTAATATTAATTAAGTTTGTACCAAGACTAGAAAGAGAATTAGTTATATTGCTCGTGCTGCCTTGAGCAAAGCCTACAGCAATAATTACCGAAGAAACACCAATGATAACACCTAGCATTGTAAGAAAAGATCTTACTTTGTTTCCAGCAATGCTTTTTATGGCCATTTTATAGATTTGAACAAATCTCACTATATCATCTCCTTATCCTCGATAATTTCTCCGTCCTGTATTCTTATAATACGTTTGGCTTGCATGGCAAGGCTATTATCATGAGTTATAAGTACAACTGTATTTCCCTCTGAGTTAAGTTTTTTTAGGATTCCCATTACTTCTATGCCTGTTTTACTATCTAGTGCTCCTGTAGGCTCATCAGCTAATAAAACTGGCGCCTTTGTAACCAATGCCCTTGCTATGGCAACCCTTTGCTGCTGCCCTCCAGAAAGCTCATTTGGTTTATTGTTCATTTTTTCACTAAGACCAACAATCTTTAAGGATTCCCTAGCTCTTTTCTTAGCTTCCTTAGCATTTATACCTTGATAAAGCAGAGGAAGTTCTACATTTTCTAAAGATGACAACTTTTGAAGTAAGTTATATTTTTGAAATATGAATCCAATTTTGCAGTTTCTTATTTGAGCCAATTTATCTTGTTTTAATTTGCTAACTTCTTCACCATCTAACTTATAACTACCTGAAGTGGGTACATCTAAACACCCCAACATATTCATAAGTGTGGATTTACCTGATCCTGAAGGACCTACTATAGCTACAAATTCATGAGGTTTTATGTGCAAATTTATATCATTAAGTGCTATCACCTTATTTTCTCCCATGGTATAAATCTTAGACATATTGGTTATGTGAATCATTAAAATCCACCTCCAGGGCCTTGTTGAACTCTAACCCCGCCTCCAGGTATTCCTCCACCCATACCACTACGATTAGTTGTATTTGCATTTGTATTTGATGAAGTTTTGGTTTGAGGTAAAACTACTATATCACCTTCATTTAAACCACTTTTAATTTCAATATAGGAATCGTTATTTACCCCCATTTGAACTTCTTTTCTTACTGCATTTGCATAATAGTTCTCAGACGCACTTGTTCCATTATTCTGTTTTACATATTTCGAAGCTGCATTCTCTCTTTTATTACTATCGTTGCTTAATGCTCCATTTTTATTTTCAATATTTTGTGGGGCAGTTCCTGATTTAGTGTTACCTTCTCCTTCTTTAATCCAAACATAGTTTTTCTTCCCAGAGGTTGTTACAGCTTCTATTGGAATATATAAAACATTTTGCTTATTGTTCACTTCGATTTCAGCATTTGCATTCATGCCACCTTTAATCTTATCAAGTTTACCATCTATTTTTATAGTTACTGGAAAACTTGTTACTCCATTAGATGCAGTTCCTTCAACAGCAATCTTAGTAACATTTCCAAGTAAAGGAGTTGTTTCTGTCTCTTTCATTGCATCGATGGTTATACTTACCTTTTGGCCAACAGAAATTTTTGCTATATCAAGCTCATCTACAGATACATCAAAATCCATTTCAGTAGGGTCTGAAACATTAGCAACTTCATCTCCAGACTTTACAGTGTCACCGACTTTGAAATTAATTTTTGTTATAACTCCATCAATAGGTGAAACTATTTTATAGTATTCAAGCTGCTTTGAGCTTAAAGCAATTTTCTCTTGTGAACTTGCTATTTTTAGATCTGAAGATTGCTTATTTCTAATTACGTCATCATTTTTTATGTTCATTACTACAGCACCAGCTGAGACTTTCTGATTTTCTTTAACCGCAATACTTTTAACTGTTCCTCCAGTTACACTTGTAACTGTTTGTTTCTTTATATAGCTTAATGCTGCAGTATTAGTACTAGATACTTCTCCTTTTGAAGTGTTAATTTCTGCACTAGCAGTCATTCCTTCAGTAAGTGCACCTGGATTATTCATTTGAATCTCAACAGCATAAACCTTTCCACCAGCTGCAGCAACTGTTGGCTCACTACTTATATAAGTTACAGTTCCATTTACTGACTGCATTAAGGAAGTTAAGTTTACATTTGCTGATTGTCCCTTAGAAACTTTTTTAACATCTGCTTCATTATATGTTAGCGTTACCTTTAACTTCGAAGTATCAGTTATAGTAAGCACTGTTCCTCCAGCTTGAACTTTATCTCCTTCATTAACAGCTATATTGGTTACATTCCCTGACAAAGAAGCTTTTATCATCAGATTTTCTACAGCTTCATTATTGGCACTAGATGTTAACTGATTTTGTAGAAGTTCATTAGTACTTGTAGAAAGAGTTGACTCAAAATCTGAAGCATCGAATTCAGCTATTATATCTCCAGCTTTAACAGTATCTCCTTCTTTAAAATTTACTTTTGTAACTGTAGCACCAATTTTTGAATAAAGTATTTTAGAATTTGGGAAATAAATAGAATTAGAACCAGATACAAATTCTTGTATATTACCTCTTTTTACAGTTACTGTTCTTTGAACCACTGCTGTCTTTTTGCCAAATAGCTTTTGCTTAACAGTTTTGTCTGTAAAAGCTAAGCCAGTCAATAAAGCTACTATAGCAAGAACAATAACTACTTTAAAATACTTTTTTACAGATAAGTTCTTAAGTTTTTGCTTTGAGTTCACTTCCACTACTTGTCACCTTCCATTCCCCTTAATAATGTTTTATTTGAATAAATTTTCTGAAAACTTAATGCTTGTACATACTTTATCCATTATTTGTGATAATAATAGGTTTATTTCACTTTAATTCCTTAGTTTCTATTGCTTACCATAAACATATTATCAAAGCAATATAACAGTTATATCTCAAATTTATTAATAATTTGTTAACAACATCTACCTTTAAGTATAAATTTTTTCTATAAAAAAAGCCTCCTAATTATTTAGGAAGCTCTTTTATAATATTTTTAGTTTTCTTTAAGTTTTCCATTATAAAATTCAATAAAATCTTTGCTACACATTGGTCTTCCAAAAAAATAACCTTGCATTTCATCACAAGTATTTTCTTTCAAAAAATCAACTTGTTCTTGAGTCTCTACCCCTTCAGCAACTACCTCTAATTCAAGACTTTTCCCTAATGACATAATTATTGAAGCAATTATAGAATCATTTTTTTCTCCACCTATTTCACTTACAAAAGACTTATCTATTTTTAATTTATCTACAGATAAACTATTTAACTTACTTAGCGAAGAGTATCCAGTTCCAAAATCATCTATAGAAAATTTTACTCCCATTTCTTTTATTTCGTTAATAGTTTTAATAGTATATTCTACATTTTGCATAGCTATACTTTCTGTAATTTCTAGTTCTAAGTATTGAGGATCTAATCCTGTTTCCTTTAATACTTCCTGTACAACCTTTTTTAAATCTTGTAAATGAAATTGAAGTGTGGAAAGGTTAACAGATATAGTTAAAGGAGGAAATCCTGAATCTTGCAGCGCCTTGTTTTGAGCACAAGCAGTACGCAATACCCATTCTCCAATAGGAATAATTAATCCCGTTTCTTCAGCTAAAGGTATAAATTTATCAGGTGAAATTAATCCTAAGCTAGAGTGATTCCAGCGTATCAGAGCTTCTGCTCCAATCAACTTCTCTGTTTTAGCATGAACCTTAGGCTGATAATACACTATAAATTCATTTTTTTCTAAGGCATGACGTAAACTGTTTTCTAAATTTAATCGCTCTAGAGCTTTTACATTTAAAGACTCTGTATAAATTTGAAAGTTATCTTTTCCTCTTCTTTTAGCCTCATACATAGCAACATCTGCATTAGACATTAAAGTTCTATTATCTTCACCATGCTCTGGATAAATAGCAACTCCAATACTTGCAGAAATATAAATCTCATGAGCATCTATTATTAGCGGCTCTTTAACTACCTTGAGAAGCTTGCTTGAGAATTCCATTATATCTTTCTTACAGGTCACTTTAGATGATAAAATTACAAACTCATCGCCCCCTATTCTGGCAATAGTGTCAGCTGAATGTATATGTTTTTTTAGCCTTTCAGCAATTTGTTGTAGCAATTTATCTCCGCTATCATGACCAAGAGTATCATTGACAAACTTAAATCTATCTAAATCAAGATATAGCACAGCAAACCTTCTATTAACAACCTTACTTTTATCAATTTCACGCTCTACACGTTCTTTTAATAAAAATCTGTTAGGAAGTTCGGTTAGATAGTCATAAAATGCATGATGTCTTATTATTTCCTCATAGTTTTTTCTTTCGGTAATATCTCTAAGAATAAGGGTATAAAATTTCTCTTCACCTACTCCAAATTTACTTATCGTAAGTTCAAGAGGCAAAACTGACTTATCTTTTCTATAACCACTTAACTCTATGTTGATATTCACTAGTCTAATATATGTATAATTAAATTCTGAAATAAGCATATTAATATTTTTGCCAATTAGCTCTCTAGAATTATATTGGAACATTTTCTCAACTGCATTGTTAGTATATTTAATACTTCCATTGTTGTCTATAGTTATAATTCCTTCAGCTGCATTATCAATTATAGAACTTGCAAACGCCTCTTCTTTATTAAGATTTTTTTCAGTATATCTTGTATATAGTAATCGACTTATACGTTTCCGTAAGACAGCCCAATTTATGGGCTTGCTGATATAATCAGTAGCTCCAGCTTCAAAAGCTAAATTTATGGAGTTTTCATCTTCAATAGAAGTAATTATAATAACAGGAGTGTTGCTCCCACCAGGCAATTTCTGTAACTGTTCACAAGCATTAATGCCGTTTAAGTCTGGCATTAAATAATCCATTAAAATAATGTCTGGTTTCTGATCTAAAAACAATTCCAGTGCTTGTTTACCATTTTCAGCCTCAATAACATTATATCCTTCTTCTTCTAAAAGATTTCTCATTGTATATCTCATAAATCTAGAATCATCTGCTACTAGGATCGAAAAGTTTCTTTTTTCAAATATTTCTGCAATCATGTTATCTTAATGCTCCTATTATTCTATAATTTTTTCTCTAGCAATATCTAAAAAGCTATAACTATCCCGCCATCATCTGCATATGTTGAACTTAATCCACCCATTTCAACAATAACTATATCCTTAAAATTATATTTCTTTAATACCTCGTCCTTAAAATTCAATGCTTTATCTAGGGCATTACAATGCGCTATTCCAAGTACTTTTTCTTCTAAATTACTGCCCTGTTCTCCAATAATTTCTACAAATCTTTTAAAAGCTTTTTTATATCCTCTTGTTTTTTCAACCAACTTTACAGTACCTTCTTCTGTAGCTCCCATAATAGGCTTAATGGATAACATGTTTGCAAGTTTAGCAATAATAGGATTTAGTCTTCCTGCCTTTGCTAAATGGTCTAAGCTTTCTAATAAGAAAAACGTCTTCATTTCTTTTATATAGCCTGTAACCTTTTCTAGAATTTCTATATCACTGAAATTTTTCTTAGCTAGTTCATTAATTTTAAGTGCAATTAAAGTTTCTCCAGCTGAAGCACTAAAAGAATCAAACACATGGATGAACTTTTGACCTACTTCCTCTAGAAATATGTTTTTAGCTAAGATAGCACTATTATAACTTCCGCTTAACTTATTAGATAAGGTCACAACAAAAATACTTTCATCCCCTTGGTATCTTTTTATATAGTCTTCTGGAGATGGACATGATGTTTTAGGTGAATTTTCACACTCACCCATAGCCTTAACATAATCTCTTATATCAAGGCTTTCATCATCTAAATAATTTTTATCTCCTAATTGCAAAATTAAAGGAGCAATGTTAATATTCATATTTTGCTTCATTTCCCTTGATAAATCGCAACTACTATCTGCAACAATTTTTACTGCCATGTCTGCTCGTCCCCCTTGTTTGTTTGGTAGTTAACTATTTCTATTATATGTAAATGTCATTGTTTTTTGTATGAATTAAATACATATTTCTCCACTATATAGTATATTATATCATATGAAACACTTAATATTTCTATGAAATTAATTAATCTTTATATTATATTTATACTTAAATTTCATGCAAAAAAAGAACTACCTTTTCGCAGTTCTTTTTGATTGTCTATTAGCTTAAAATTCTATTGCAATATCGCCTTTATTTGTCAACAAGCCACTAACAAGTGTATAGTATTCTGGTAGTTTTCCATCCTTTGCCCACTGAAGTTCTATACCAAGCAATTGACTTAATGTCTTTCCAACATCCCCTCCAATAGACTCTATGGAATATCTCATCTTATCAGGATGAATGCAAGGATTGTTCATTTGCCTTTGGCAAGTTTTACAAAGCTTACAACTTCCTGCGGATAAACTGATAGCACCTGGATATTCCTCTTCTAGCTTCCAAAGCTTCTCCATTAAAACTTTCTTTTCCTTCCAAAGAGCTTCTTGCATTTGCTCTTTTGCTACTTCCATATCCCCTAAACCACTAATTACATCTTTATCGAATATAACCTTTGTTCCTATTATGTAAACATATTTATACTTTTCCCAAAACTCTTTAGCATCAAAGTTGAATTCTGGACAAGACCAATTTTTCTCGTAACTATCACACTTTTTACAGTAACCTAAAAATTTAGGTACATCCACATAATTTTCAATGTAATCCTCTGTTGTTGTCATAACTACATGAGATTCTATTTTATACATTCATAACCCTCCTAATTTAAAGACCTATTTAATAGTATTCTACATAAAACAAAAGTACCCTTCACGAATCTTCTAAAATTACTTGGCTTATTAACAGATTTAATTGCATAAAAAGCAGCCCATATGGACTGCTTTTATTTTTATCAATGAATTATTATATTATTTTGAAAAATACCATTAACTTGCCACGTGAGTGGCACTATTCTATTATCTTAAACTCTTTAAGCATGTTATCCATTCTTGCTCCATGCCCTTCTTCAGCTTCAACAAATAACTGCTGTTTAATTACAAAGGTTCCTCCCTTTGTATTATCAACTAAATAATATCTTATAACTGTGCTATTGAAATTCATCCCGCTATTTGCATATATTAATGTAGCCTTTAGTGGATAATTAACCTTGCCTCTATTTTCAACCTTTTGATATTTTTCCTTAAGTTCCTCTTCAATTTCAGAAGCTATTGCGTCTGCCTTTTTCCCTTCTACTTGGCTGATTTCCATAAACACTTCTGGTGTATTTTCTCCCTTTATCTTTGCAGCTATTTTATCCTTTCCATCCATTTTTGTCATAGTATATCTTTCTTCATCAATGTAAATTATATATTTCGCTGAGCCTTCCTTTAAAGCTACATTGCTATCTTCATCCATGCCTTCTACTTGCTGCTTAGCAACTTTATTGGGAACAAATATCTCTTTAATCTTATCTACTGCAGCCTGACCATATTCTGTATTCAAGCCTATAACAAGTGTAATTGCTGCTGCCATGCTTCCATATTTCATGAAACTTGCCATTTTATTTGTCTTCCTTTTAACATTTTCCTTTTTCTTCATATCTAAATTCAATTCTCTTTCAATATTACTCCATACCATATTTTTAAGTTCAGTAACCTCTTCTGTTCCTTGAAGAAGAGCATCTTTTATTTTTTTATCTTCCATTTGATTCATAATTATCACTGCCTCTCTCAAGTTTTTCTACTAACGTTTTAAGTTTTTGTCTACCTTTAAAGAGCCTAGATTTTATTGTGTTTACATTAATACCTAATATCTCTGCAATTTCATTTTCCTTAAATCCCTTTAAATATTTTAAAATTATAGGAATTTTATTATTATCATCAAGACTTTCAATAGCTTTATAAAGACTTTCGTATTCCTCAAATTTATGCTGATCTTCTATAACCCCTTGTAAATTATTTTGGATAAAATCATCTACAAGTATTGTAGTTGAGTTCTTACTAAGTATTCTGTTACATTCATTGACTAAGATTCTATAAAGCCATGGCTCAAAAGGTTTATCAATATCAAAACTTTCAATATTTTTGTAAATTCTTATAAAAGTTTCTTGAACAGCATCTGCAGCATTCATTTTATTTCTTGTGATAGCCGCTGCAGTTCTTAACGCATATTCTGCATACTTGTTATACAATTCTTGAAAAGCTTCTTTGTCCCCCTCCCTGATTTTCTGTAACAATTCTCTATCCAAATTTGCCACTCCTATCTCAAACATAATTTATCCGGATTAATTAATGTTCTTACTATATATACCCTACTAAGATTAAATAAGTTTTTTGTTCCACATTTGGAAGTTTTAAAAAGAAATTTTCAATTTCTTGCTTATAATTTCTTCTCCCTAATGTCTAATGTCTCTATAACAATATAATTTATAAAAAATTCCATAAACCCGAAATTCCTCCAATAATTATTAAATGTTAACTTAAACTAAATTATCAACTATTTTATACAATAATCTTTTCTAGTTTTTAATAACTAGCTTCTAAAAATAAGAAGTAAATTGCTTTGCAATTTACTTCTTGGTGCCTCTTATTATCTCCCCATTCACTGGTGTATAATAATCATTTGAAACTAATTCTGTATTAATTAGTTTTCCATTTTCATAGGTTTTTCTATACACCTTTACTTTATATCCATTAGAACCATGCTTAGTCACTAAATTATCACCTTCTAATCGATTAGCATCATCAATGTATTTAATAGTTGACTGTAATACTGAAACCTCTGTAGCCATTTCATAGGATCTTTTTTTCAACTCTTTATTGGCATATATATTAAAGTACACATTTTTATTTTGTGTATATCCTTCAATATATATAGGGGTATTTAAGGTATTTTTGAATTTGTAATCTATATTTCCCCAATCAACTGTTGCATCTAATCCCTTAGGAACATAGGATAATGGTAAAGTATGATTTCTTCTCTCAGAAGATTTTATACCTGACTTTAACATAGCATTATATAAGGTGCTTGACACCTGACAGATACCTCCTCCAAGACCTGATTCTACTTTATCTCCTATAATAACTCCTGCTGACTTATATCCCCTCTCAGCTGTGCGCTCCCCTACTATTTCATTAAAGCTAAAGCTTTCTCCTGGCATAAGAACAGTTCCATTGATGGCATTAGTTGCTAGTTGAATATTATTAATTCTATTTGATGCTGAAGTAAAGAAGCTTGTACTATAAGAAGCAATAGGGCTGTTAATAGTAGACAGCTTTTCCTGAGTAACCTCTGGCCTAACAGTTTCAATTGGTGCATTAATTTTAATATTTTCTTTTGAAAGTTCTCCATTAATCTGTGCTACAATTGCTTGTTTTAGCTTATCTTTTTCAAGTTTTACTCCATTAATTGCAGGAGTAATCATTATATTTCCGTTGGTTATAGATATTTTTGCATTTTCAGGATTTCTATTTATCTGTTGTTCTATTTTATCAACTAATTCATCTACAGGCTTTGAATTATAAGCAAAACTTAATTTATATTCTTTCTTTTGGTCTCCTTTAATAAGCTTATACTTTTCTATTACATTTCCTTGTTTTCCATAACTAAAGGCTTCTTTTACAACATTATTGATATTATATTTAGCTTCAATCTTTTTATAATCTAATACATATATCTTATCATTTACATGAATTTCGACTTTTTTTGAAAGTAATATCTTGCCATACTTTTCGTTTATAAGTTTTTCTGCCTCTGCAAACTGTTTTCCACTTACATCTGTGTTCTCTATGTAAACTCCTGGGTAAATAACATCATTCCAATTGTTTCCTGTAGCATATACATAGCGTACTGGAACTATACCCATTGTTAATAATGCCAATATAGTAGTTGTAATAATCATCTTTTTCTTCATTTGTGTGTTCCCCCTTATTTAACTCTTATATAATATATACCCAAGAGGATTTAAAAAAGTTTTTTGTTCTAATGTAAAAATATAAAAGGCGACTGATTTTCATCAATCGCTTTTCCGCTAAGCCTTTTGGCCTTATATATAGGTATTATTAACGGCACTATTTGTATTCATACTGTTTAACATATTTGATAACTGATTTAACTGGCTGCTAGCCTAGCTTCTGCATCTGCTAATTATTTTTTCATATTGTTCAAGCTTGTCGATAAAATACCATCCATATAGTAAGTAGAGTTATCCTATCACTTACTACACAGATGGCATTTTATCTATTGTATAAAATTCAAAATTTTTTCTATACATTCTTCTATGTTAATATTCACTATTTTACAATCACAGTACTTATCATATAATTCATATCTGCTTTTAAAAAGATCATATAGTTTTTCAGATCCATCCTTTAACAAAGGTCTGCTTTTTATATCCACATCCTGTGCTATATGTTCTATGGGCCTATTAAGAAATATAATGATTCCATTTTGTCTTAAAACTTTTATATTTTCTTCTCTTTTTATAACCCCTCCGCCTGTAGCTATGACCTGAGGAAATTTAGATGATACCTCTTTCACTGCTATGCTTTCAATATTTCTAAACTCCTCCTCTCCTTTTTGAAAAATTTCTGGAATACTTTTACTCTCTTTTTTAACTATATATTCATCTATATCACAAAACTTCATATTTAGTCTTTTAGCTAATTCTTTCCCTATAGTACTTTTACCCGAACCAGGCATTCCAATTATCACTATATTCTTAGTTAGCCTATTATCACATAATTTCTTCATATACATTATCCACCGTTTCACTATTAATCTTTATATAAAGTATACTATTTAATTATTTATTAATACTATGTGCTTTATAGTTCCCAAGCAATTTAAAATCATAGCTATTGTTTCTAAGTTCACCTATAGCCTCTTTTACGAACTGATTATCTAAATTCCCCTCAAAATCAATGTAAAAAAAGTATTCAAAGGACTTATCTACAATAGGTCTTGACTCAATTTTTAACAAGCTTAAATTATATTCGGCAAAAATGCTTAAAATGTTATATAGAGAACCTGCCTTATGTGGCAAAGTAAGTATTGTACTAATTTTATCATAATCACTTTGTAACTCTAAGTTCTTTCCAATAACTATAAATCTTGTATAGTTATTTTTATTATAATTTATATTTTCCTTTATTATATCTAAATTATAAATTTGTCCAGCTCTTTTACTGCCAATAGCAGCTTTTCCTTTGCTGTTTTCGTTTTTTATTAGCTCTGCACTAGCTGCTGTGTTTCTATAGGGTATCTTTTCCCAGTGAGGGTAATCCTTTAGAAACTCTCCACTTTGCTGTAAAGCTTGAGGATGAGAATATACTTCTTTTATATCTTCGATTTTGGTTCCCTTTATTCCTAAAAGATTATGATTTACCTCTATAGTTCTCTCTCCAACTATAAAAAATCCATATTTCCTTAAAAGATCATATACTTCTACAATACCTCCTGTGGATGAGTTTTCGATAGGAAGCACTCCGTAGTCTATTTCATTATTTTTTAGTGCTCTGAATATATCTTCGAATTCTCGCACATTATGAATAGTTACCTCATCTTCAAAATACTCTAATAGAGCTTCTTCACTAAAAGAACCTGGCACTCCTTGAAAACCTACATTTATTTTATCTTTTTTCGGTACACATGCAGCTTCATTACTTACTAAATACTCAAGCTCGCTTTTTTTATCATCTTTCACTTCTATATTATATTCAAAAATTTCCTTTGCTTGAGCCTTTCTGCTAATGGCCATTACACTTTTTAAAAACTCTGCCTCTGCCCTCTTATATCCTTTATTTTTTAAGTACTTTACATTCTTTTCAATAACCTCATCTTCTCTACTTTTATTTAATATAGGTATATTGTTTTCCTTCTTATATTGAGCCACCTTTAAAACTGTCTCCATTCTCTTTTCAAATAACTCTACAAGCTGTTTATCTATTTCATCAATTTCATTTCTTAAATTCTGCAAAATGTCCATTAGATTCTTCCCCTTTACATTAATTCTAATATACCCATAGCTGCTACTGCTTCTACCACTGGCACAGCCCTCTGTACAATACAAGGATCATGTCGTCCCTGAATTTCTATTGTAGTATTTTCATTTTTGCAAATATCCACTGTTTTCTGTTCCTGTGCTATGGATGGAGTTGGCTTAAAGGCTACTCTAAATATCACTGGCATTCCGTTTGTAATTCCACCTAAGATTCCACCGTTATTATTTGTATAAGTTTTAATTGTTCCATCCTCGATATAAAACTCATCATTTGCCACTGAACCTTTCATTTTAGATATTCTAAAACCAGCTCCAAACTCAACTCCCTTAACTGCTGGAATTGAAAATAAAAGACTGCTTAGTACGCTCTCTACTGATCCAAAGAATGGTGAACCCACACCTGGCGGCAAGTTTAAAATTGCACATTCTACTATTCCGCCTATTGAATTTAATTTTTCTCTTGCATTTAATATCTCTTGTTGCATACTTAAACCTTTTTCTTCATCTATAGTTGGAAACTCTTTTTGTGACAGTTCCTTTAATAAATCTTCTTTAATATTAACTTCATCAAAATATTCTTCTCCAACAGTTCCAATAGACTTTATATGACTCCCAATCATTATTCCTTTTTTGCCTATGATTTGCTTTGCTAAAGCACCAGCAAAAACAATAGGTGCAGTAATTCTTCCAGAAAAATGTCCTCCACCCCTATAGTCATTGAAACCACCATATTTTACTTTCCCTGTATAGTCAGCGTGACCAGGCCTCATTAAATCTTTAGTTTTTTCATAATCCTTTGAATGATGATCACTATTACTTATTACAGTACAGAGCGGCGTTCCAGTTGTTTTATTATTAAAGTAACCACTTAAAATCTGGAATTCATCTTTTTCTTGCCTAGGTGTAGACAGTTTGTTTTTCCCTGGGGCACGCCTTCTCATTTCTCTATTTATTTCTTCTAAATTCAGCTCTATTCCTGGCTGTAGTCCATCTATTGTAATTCCTATTGCTTCTCCATGAGATTCTCCAAAAATAGAGTATTTTATTTTGCTACCCCACACTCCACTCATCTATATTTCCCCCCAGCATCTTAAAATCTTTCCAAAATTCAGGATAGGATTTTGTAACAGCATTACTATTTGTTATTATAATAGGTTCTTGACATTTAATTGATGCTACTGCCATTGCCATTGCTATTCTATGGTCATTCCAGCTGTCTACAGTTCCTCCCTTTAATGAGCTTTTTCCTCTTATTATTAATCCATCTTTAGTTTCTTCTATATCCGCTCCTACTTTACTAAGCTCTGTTTGCATAGCCTTAAGTCTGTCGCATTCCTTTATTCTAACTCTTTCAGCGTTTATTATTTTTGTAGTACCTTCACTTAATGCTCCTAGTACTGAAAGTATAGGAACAAGATCTGGACATTCTGAAGCATCAATCACAATTCCCTTTGTTTGAGACTCACAAACTTCTATAGTATCTTCACTAATCTTAATATTTGCTCCCATTTCTTTTACTATATCAAGTATTATTCTATCTCCTTGGAGAGAATTCAAATTTAAATCCTTACATTTTATATTAGCTCCAAGGATACCTGCAATTATCCAAAAGGCTGCTTGGGAAAAATCTCCTTCTACTCTATAATCTCTGTTTATATACTTTTGATTTCCTTTAATATAAAACTCCTTATAATTCTTATTTTCTATCTTAACTCCAAAGTTTTCCATGCAATCTATAGTTAAATCTACGTATCCCTTAGATTCCAGTTCTGTGGTTACTATTATTTTAGAATCTCCTTCTAATAATGGAAGTGCAAACATAAGTCCAGTAATAAATTGAGAACTTATATTTCCCTTAACATAAAAGGTACCTGGTTTTAAGGATCCCTTTATCTTTAGGGGTAGCTGTCCATTATTGTTTTCATAGTGTATGTTTTGATTCTTGAACATTTCATAATATACATCTAAGGGTCTTGACACAAGCTTCCCTCTTCCTTCAAAACTTATCTCTTCTCCAGTAAGTAACGCTAACGGTATTAAAAATCTCAAAGTAGAACCAGACTCGTTACAGTTTATTATACTATTTACCAAGCTTAGTTTTGGTTTTCCATTAATATTTATACTTTCATCTTTTCTATTAACTTCTATTCCAAAGCTCTCCATACCCATTGTGGTAGCCTTAATGTCCTCTGAAAAAATAATGTTATATATATTGCTTATCCCTTCTGAAAGCCCAGCACATATAACAGCCCTATGAGCTAAACTTTTTGAAGGTGGAATTTTTATATCTCCTTTTAAAGATGATGGTGTAATTCTTATGTTCCCCACTATCTCATCTCCTTTTGTGCTTGTATATTTTTATATAAAACTACTCATTTCTTCTTTTTTAATTTTGTATATAAAGCTTTCTCCAATATCTTTTAGGAGTATTATATCTATAAATTCTCCTTTGCTTTTTTTATCAAGGGAAATTGCTTTAAGTATACTCTCCCTATCTTCTAGGTAAATTTCGTGTTCAAGGTTATGTTTACTTAATGCTTTCCCTATCAATTCAGCAGTTCCTTTCTTAGTTAGATTCATTTCTTGACTTTTTTTAGTTATGATGTACATCCCCAGTGCAACAGCTTCCCCATGGGTATATTTTTCAAAGTTATAGTATTTTTCAATAGCATGCCCTAAGGTGTGTCCAAAGTTTAAAATCATTCTTTCATTATTATCCTTTTCGTCCTTTTCAACTATTTCTTTTTTTATACAGCAGCAAGTATAAATTATATCTTCAATGCTTTCTAAAATTCCTTTTTCGTCATACTCCATTAACTTATAAAACAATTCCTTATTTTTTATACATCCATATTTTATTACCTCTGCCATGCCATCATAAAGAAATCTTTTATCTAAAGTATCCAGTACATCTGGATCTATGAAGACTGCCTGTGGATGATAAAAGTTTCCAACTAAGTTCTTTCCTCTTGGTAAATCTACCGCAACTTTTCCACCGATACTACTATCTATCTGAGCTAGAAGGGAAGTTGGTATCTGAATATATGGAATTCCCCTTAAAAGTGTAGAGGCCGCAAAGCCTGTTAAATCCCCTATAACTCCTCCCCCAAGAGCAATTATAAGATCTCCTCTTGTAATTTCCGCATCTAAAATATTATTATACAAATTCACAAGTTCCTCTATTGATTTACTTTTTTCTCCTGGTTTTACTACTATTTTAAAGACTTGAAAGTCCGCCTTTTCTAGACTAACCTTTACTTTCTCCCCATAAAATTTGTCTACATTTTCATCTGTTACTACAGCAATTTTTTTATTAGAATATATTTTCTTTATTTCTTCTCCTAATCGTCCTAATACCCCTCTTTCTATATAAATAGGGTAACTCTGTTCAGTAAGATTTATCCTAAGTTCCATAAGTTAGGACATCTCCTCTCTTTTTTTTCTTGCCTTATTTAAAATTTGTCCTAAAATCTCAGCTTCATCATTTATTAAAGCATTTTTTATATTTGATATGTTTTCTTGAAATTCTTCTATTTGAGCAATTAAATTATCCTTATTTCCCATAAAAAGTTCAGCCCATAGCTTTGTATTTATTCTAGCAATTCTAGTAAGATCTCTATAGCTGTCACCAGTAAATTTACCTATATCAACATCAAGATTATCACTATTCACTAAAGATACTGCTATTACATGAGGAAGCTGGCTTGCAAAGCCAATAACTTCGTCATGTTTTTCTATGCTTAACCTTTCTACATTTTTAAAACCAATACTTCTTGCAATATTCTCTATTAACTCTATACTTTTTTCTTTATTTTTATCTGTAGGGATTATTATATAGTTTGCTCCTTTAAATATTTCCTCGGAAGCATATTTTACTCCAACAAATTCTCTCCCTGCCATTGGATGACCAAAAACAAAATCTATGTCTTCTCTTAAAACATTATTTATTTCCTGAACAAATTCATTCTTTATTCCTGTAATATCTGTTATTACTGTTCCTGGCTTAAAATTCTCTATATTATTCTTAATAAAGTCTTTTATCATTTTAGGATAAACGCATATTATTACTAAATCTGATTCTTTTAAAGGAATCTCAGGATCCATGAAGCCTTTATCAATAATCCCATTCTTCTCCCCAAAGCTTAAAGCCCCTTCATCTATGTCAATAGCGTAAATCTTTTTTGGCTTTAATTTTTTTAGGGCTAGGGCATAGGATCCTCCCATAAGCCCCAGACCTACAATTGTTATATTTAAATCTAGCCCCCTCATATTTGCCCCCTATTAATATCCTTAGATTTCTCTATCTACTGCATTTGCTATTATAGATAATGTCTGCATAAGTGAACTGAACTTTTCAGGCTTAAGGGATTGTGATCCATCACTTAATGCCTTTGCAGGATTATTATGAACTTCTATCATAAGTCCATCTGCTCCCACTGCTACAGCCGCCTTTGCTAGTGGTTCTACAAGCCACCAAATTCCTCCTGCATGACTTGGATCCACAATTACTGGAAGATGACTATGCTTCTTTATTATAGGAATGGCACTTAAATCCAAAGTATTTCTTGTGTAAGTTTCATAAGTTCTTATTCCTCTTTCACATAAAATAACATTTTCATTCCCACCTGCCATTATATATTCTGCTGACATTAAAAATTCATCAATAGTAGCAGCTAATCCTCTCTTTAAAAGTATTGGTTTGTTTGTTTTACCTAATTGCTTTAAAAGATCGAAGTTTTGCATGTTTCGTGCTCCTACTTGAATTACATCTACATCCTCTACGAATCTCTCTATATACTGTGGAGACATAATCTCACTTACTATTGGAAGTCCTGTCTTTTCTCTAGCTATTTTTAAAAGTTCAAGTCCTTCAAGTCCCATGCCTTGGAAACTGTATGGTGAAGTTCTTGGCTTGAATGCCCCTCCTCTTAGGAAAGTAGCTCCTGATCTTTTAATTTCTTCTGCAAGTCCCACGATTTGCTCTTCACTTTCTACTGAACAAGGTCCTGCCATAACAGCGAGCTTAGTGCCCCCAATAAGTTCACCGCCTACAGGTATTATAGAGTCTTCTGGATGGAACATTCTATTTGCCTTTTTATAAGACTCTTGCACATGAATTATCTTTTCTACTTCTTCATTGGCTTCTATTTGTGCTGGGTCAATAATACTTGTATCACCAACTAGACCAATTACGCAGCGCTTTTCTCCTTTAATTTCCTCTGCTTGAACTCCTTTTTCAATAATTTCTTTCTTAATTACCTCAATACTTTCTCTTGATGCGTTGTGTTTCATTACGATAATCATTTAAATAGCCCCCTAGTAAAATTTTTTATAAAAAAAGAAGACTCTCTTTTTAATGAGTCTTCTTTAAATATCTTTATAATATAATACACTATGACTTTATAGTTACAGAAAGTTTATTTACTGTGTATTAATTAACTCATTAGAATTAAACCATATAGATTTTTGCCAAGCCAAATAACCAGCGTTAAAAAAATAACCCCAGTTTCTAAAGTAATATGCATATTGACTTGTCATTCCTCTTTTAATTAGGTTTTCCATGAGTTTTTCCTCCAAACATTTATACTAATAACTTGATTTTGTTATTGTGTTAAATTATACCACCATTTAATCTCATGTCAATACCTAAATTTAAAAAAAGCTCTATGATAATGATATACAAAAATAAAATATTTTTATGCATCTACTAGTTCAAAAAATGAAATAATCCTCAGCTTTTTAGCTAAGGATTATTTATCTGGCAACGACCTACTCTCCCACCGGGCCTCCCCGGCAGTACCATTGGCGCTTTGAAGCTTAACCTTCGTGTTCGGAATGGGTACGGGTGTTACCTTCAAGCCATAATCACCAGATATATAGAAAGAACTATGTTCTTTCAAAATTGCACAGAGTACTATTA
>NZ_JMFY01000059.1:0-1607 GCF_000765165.1 Clostridium sp. HMP27
TTCAGGCTGTTGATAAACATATTTTGTCAACAGCTTTTTACATTTATTACAAAAAGGATTTTTTATATAAACGTAGAATATATAATATATGCCCAGAAAAACACCCGATAGGGTTCCTACGGAGGAAAGCAATGCTTACTAATAATTCAAAAAAACAAAATGAGTTAGAACTAGTTTATATAGAAAATTTAGTGCCAAAGGATCATATTCTTAGACAAATAGATAAATATATTGATTTTTCTTTTATAAGAGATTTAACAAAAGACCTATATTGTTTAGATAATGGTAGACCATCAGTAGATCCAGTAATATTGTTTAAAATGCTTTTTATTGGATACCTATTCGGTATTCGTTCCGAGCGACAGCTCGTTAGAGAGATTGAAGTAAATGTAGCCTATAGATGGTTCTTAGGATACAGTCTTACAGATAAAATACCAAGTCATTCAACTATAAGCCAAAATAGAATAAAGAGATTTAAGGATACTAATATACACCAAGAAATCTTCGATAATATTGTATTCCAAGCATTAAATAAAAAACTAGTAGATGGCGAGATCTTATATACAGATTCAACTCACTTAAAAGCTAACGCTAATAAGAATAAATTTACTAAAGAAATAGTTACTCAATCAACAAAAGATTATTTTCACCAACTAGAAAAAGATATCAATGAAGACAGACTAGTTCATGGAAAGGAACCTCTAAAAAAAAAGACCACATAGAGGAAAATAAAGAGATCAAAATGAGCACTACGGATTCTGATAGTGGATATATGCATAGAGAGGGAAAACCAAAGGGATTCTTTTATTTAGATCACAGAACTGTAGACGGAAAACATAACATAATAACAGATGTTTATGTAACACCTGGTAACATAAATGATGTAGATCCTTATATAGAAAGATTAGATGTTCAAATTAAAAAATTCAATTTTAAAACTAAGTATGTTGGAGCAGATGCTGGATATTCTACTAATGTTATTTGCAAAAGAATATTTGAACGGGGATTAAGAGCAGTTATGGGGTACAGGCGTAGCCCTCATGTAAAAGGGAAATTTACTAAATTTAGATTTCAATATGTTAAAGAACAAGATGTTTACTATTGTCCAGATTTAAGAGCATTGGAATATAGAACTACTAATCGTGATGGTTATAAAGAATACGCATGCAAAATTGAGTACTGTAGTAAATGTAGTAAAAAAGAAAGCTGTTTGTCTGATAAAAGTAAAAGAAAAACTGTCTATCGTCACGTTTGGGAGGATTATAAGGACGAAGTGATTAAATTTACTAAGACTGATAAAGGAAAATGGTTATATAAGAGAAGAAAGGAAACTATTGAGCGTAGCTTTGCAGATTCAAAAAATCTCCATGGGCTGCGCTATGCGCGTTTCCGTGGAATTAAAAAAGTTTCTGAGCAATGCCTGCTTACGGCAGCAGTTCAGAATATGAAGAAGATAGCTCGGGTGCTATCGCACTATTTTTTGGCTCGTTTAGAGCTGTGTTTTTCCTATTATTGTAAAAATGTATACTTTATCCATGCTCCCGCATAAATTTTTAGAAGGCATTATAAAACCCCATGCACAGCATGGGGTTTTTCAACAATCTGAA
>NZ_JMFY01000006.1:0-128871 GCF_000765165.1 Clostridium sp. HMP27
TTGTGAAAAGTCCTTCTTTATGTACAATAAAACTGCTTGACGCTAATTAATGGGCATAGGATTTACATATCGATTACAAAAATAATTTTTTATAGATAATGGTTTACTATATCATGAGCTTTCTTTTTTATGTTATCTACTATCTCTTTCGGTTCAAGTACCTTTGCACAAGTGCCTAATTGAAAAAAGTAATTAGAGACAAATTCTATTTCACTTTCATCAATTAGTGTGTCAATATATCCATTTTCAGTTTCAGTGATAACTATATGAGGCTGCAGCCAGGACTTACTTTGACACTGCCTAATTCCTTCTCTTGTTAATGTAACATATAATCGTATAGGTGTTTTAATTGCATTATAACTATTAAACCAATCTGCTAAATTCATTTCAAAATTAAGGACTTTATTGGAATTTTCTAAAGACAATATTCTATCAACTCTAAATAACTTAATTCTATTATTTTCAGTATCTAAAGCAGGCATATACCAAAGTCCATCATAGGCATATGTTCCAATGGGCTTAATTTCCCTCGTTTTATCTGTTGACTTTGAACGGTATTTTATTATTAGTATATTATCTTCGATAGAGGCCTCAATTATATCTTTTAAAAAAGGAGAAGCAACGGTTCTTTCTGGATTCCAAAAGGATAAAACAGATTCTAAACGGTTTATCTTATTTCTAGCATCCTCAGGAGCAATAGCAAGTAATTTTCTAGATGCCGAATTGATGTTTGCATCAAATGGCAGTGATTTGTAGTATTTTAGAGATTGAAAGGCAAAAAAAATTGCTAATGCTTCATTTTCATCAAATATAACTGGGGGAAGAATTCTATTTTTTAGTACACGATAACCGCCACTTCGCCCTTGCTCTGTATATAAGGGAACTCCTAGCTCACTTAGCTCCATTAGATACCTATGTGCAGTTCTAACAGATATATTAAATTCATATGCAACATCTTGGGCAGTAAAATTCCTCTTAGTATTTACATACATAATTAAATCAAATATTTGTTTTGCCTTTGACATAAATCCTCCTAAATACTCGATACATAGAATTATTTTATATAAAAACATAGTTTTAACTAAAACTAGACAATAATTGTCGTGTTAAAAGTATATATTATCTATGATAGTTAGTCAAAGCAATCTCATCAAAGTTTGTAGCATAGAAAGGGGAGTTGTTATGAAGGAGCAAGGCTCACAAAATAATATACAAATCATTGGGGCTAGGGAAAAAAATTTAAAAGCTGTGAATGTGAAAGTTCCTAAAAGGAAGATTACTGTTTTTACAGGTGTTTCAGGATCGGGGAAATCAGCACTTGTATTTGATACAATTGCAGCGGAATCCCAGCGTCAATTAAATGAAACTTACTCAAGCTTTATACGCCATCGCCTTCCGCACTATGGTAAACCTAGCGTAGATTCAATTGAAAACTTATCCGTGGCAATTATCATTAATCAAAAGAGAATTGGTGGTAATGCAAGATCCACAGTTGGAACCATTACTGATATATATTCATTGTTACGGCTATTGTTTGCTCGCCTTGGAAAGCCCTTTGTTGGATATTCAGATATGTTTTCATTTAACAATCCAAAGGGTATGTGTCCCAAATGTGAAGGATTGGGAATAGCAAAAGTATTTAATATTGATAGGCTGATTGATAGAGAAAAGTCATTAAATGAGGGAGCAATTCAATTTCCAACCTTTAGACCAGGAGAGTTCAGGTGGAAGCGTTATGTTTGTACTGGGCTATTTGATAATGATAAAAAGTTAAAAGATTATACTGAGGATGAGTGGGATACACTTCTTTATAAAACAGGTTTTAAACCTCCAAATCCCACTGAAGGATGGCCTACTACTTCAAAGTATGAAGGCATCATTCCAAGAATTGAACGGTCTTTTTTAAGTAAAGAATGCAGGGATGCAGCATTATACAAAGAGGATATTGATTATGTGGTTACAATGGGCCTTTGTCCATCATGTGAAGGTGCTAGACTTAATCAAAAGGTACTTGATTGCAAAATAAATGGAAAGAATATTGGGGACTGTACAAAAATGCAAATTACAGAGCTCATTAACTTTATTCAATTAATCAAAGAACCTGCTTACTACACAGTAGTGGAAGCTATTCTTAGTCGATTAGAACATTTAACTTCCGTTGGGTTAGGTTATCTAAGTTTGAATCGAGAAACATCTACTCTTTCTGGAGGTGAATCCCAAAGGATAAAGATGGTTCGTCAGCTGGGGAGCAGCTTAACTGATATTACTTACATTTTTGATGAACCAAGCATTGGGCTCCATCCTCATGATGTAAGTAAAATTAATAACCTTTTAAAGTTATTAAAATATAAGGGAAATACCGTTATAATCGTAGAACATGATCCAGATGTAATTGAAATTGCAGATCATATAATCGATATGGGTCCTAAATCAGGTATCAAAGGTGGAGAAGTAGTGTATGAAGGAGATTTAGATGGGCTATTAAAATCAGATACATTGACAGGGACCTTGCTAAATCATAAAGCTTATTTAAAAAAAGAACTTAGAGAATCTAAAGGATGGTTTTCTATAGAGCATGCATCTTTATATAATTTAAAAGACGTCAGTGTTAATATTCCTAAAGGTGTTATGACTGTAGTTACAGGGGTAGCAGGTTCAGGAAAGAGCACCCTCATAAATAAGGTATTTGCAAAGCATTATCCTGAAGCAATTTTTATAGACCAAGGAGCTATTCAAGCTTCTAGTAGGTCTAATATTGCAACTTACATGGGGATTTTTGATTTTATTAGAAATTTATTTGCAAAAGAAAATGGAGTTGAGGCCTCTCTTTTTAGTTTTAATTCAAAGGGGGCTTGTCCAGAATGTAAGGGGTTAGGAATAATATATACAGACTTAGCTTTTATGGATACAGTAGAAAGTGTTTGTGAAGTATGTGGTGGACAAAGATTTAATGAAGAAGTTATTAAGTTTAAATTACGGGGGAAAAATATTAGTGAAGTTCTACAAATGACCATTGAGGAGGCTTTGGAGTTTTTTTATGAAAAGGAAATACTCACTGCTCTAAAGAAATTAATAAATGTAGGGATAGGATATATTACCTTAGGTCAGCCTCTAAATACCTTATCAGGAGGGGAACTTCAAAGGGTTAAGCTTGCAGTGGAATTAGAAAATTCAGGTCAGATATACGTCTTAGATGAGCCTACTACAGGACTGCACATGTCTGACATAACACAGCTGATAAAAATTATGGATTTTCTTGTGGATCAGGGCAGTACTTTAATTGTAATAGAACATAATCTTGATGTAATGATTCAAGCGGATTGGATTATAGACCTTGGTCCTGGGGCAGGGGAAGATGGAGGCAGAATTATATTTGAAGGACAGCCTAGAGAATTGATTAATCAAGAGGCTTCTATTACAGGAAAGTATTTAAAGCAGTATATATTATCAAAACAATAATTAGGTAAGAAATTTAAATATTAGTTTATTTATTCTGCAGCAACTTCAATTAAGGTCTAGTAAATTGAGAAATTACATGATAAAAAATAAGAAAGGAGAATCCTAAAATGAAAGGAATTCTCCTTATAAACTTAAGCATAAATAAATTAAAAGGTTACTTTTCCATGCTTATCAATATCCAAAGTCACAGATGCTTCTTTAAAATGAATTTCATAGACATCTAACATATTGCCAGCCTGTGCTATTACTATTTCATAATTTGGAAGTTTTTTTATAAATGCTTCTTTCAAGTCGTATATTGTTAAATCACTCTTTTGAACTCTTCCATTAGTAACTCGAATTTGTTCACTATTTTCAGTTGGAATTGTTGTGAATGCTACATTATTGTTCTGCAAAAACTCCAAAGTTTTAGTATTTCCTCTAAAAGACGCAAAATAAACAATACCTTGATTTTCAGTATCATAATAAAAATTTACAACTCTCACATTAGGAACGTTGTTCACAGAAGTGGCTAAAGCCAAGTTATCAGTGGTTTCCATTATTCTATTAAACTCTTGTAAAAAATCCATTTTCATTCTCCTTTTATAACTTATTTTGAATTATAATTTAAACCCATTCCTCAATACAGATTTATTCTATCACGGAATCTTGACAGCAGTATGTCATGGTTTTATGATAAAATAAATAAATTTAAAATTAAGGGGGTGCTGGTAGTTGAAAATAGATAGGTTAATATCTATTATTATGGTATTAATTGAACGTAAAAAAGTCAGTGCTACAAAGCTTGCTGAAATGTTTGAAGTGACACCTAGAACTATATATAGGGATATAGAAACAATAAATCAGGCAGGCATCCCAATTATTACTTATCCTGGGGTTAATGGTGGCATTGGAATTATGGAAGAGTATAAAGTAGATAAGAAACTTTTTACAACCTCGGATATTTCAACACTTTTAATGGGTCTTGGAAGCATTTCTTCAACATTGTCAAGCGGAGAAATTGTTAATACCCTTGCAAAAGTAAAAGGTATGATACCAAAGGAGCAAATTAGGGATATTGAATTAAAATCAAGTCAAATTACTATTGATCTTACCTCATGGATTGGTAATAAGAGCCTACAGCCTAATCTTCAAAAAATCAAAAGAGGAATGAACGAGAATAAAATTTTATATTTGGAGTATTTGGACCGCAGCAGTAAACAAAGCAGTAGGAAAGTTGAGCCTTATAGGCTAGTGTTAAAAGATACAAATTGGTATTTGCAGGGCTACTGTATTTCCAAACAAGATTTTCGTATTTTTAAATTATCTCGTATTTCAGAGCTCGAAGTTCTAGAGGATGCATTTATTCCTCGTGAATTTCAAGCAAAACCATTAGGGGCATGGGATTACATAGAGAAAAATATTATTAAAATAAAATTACTAGTTGATGAGTCTCTCAGGGAGCAGATGTCAGAACGTTGTGGGGAAGAGAATATTGAAAGCTATGGAGATAATAAGTTAATTGTAAACTTTCCATTTGTAGAAGATGAGTTTGGCTATAATATTTTGCTTGGCTTTGGGGACAAATGTGAATGCTTAGAGCCAGTGCATGTGAGAGAGGAAATTATTCGACGAATTAAAAATATGCTAAATATTTATAATCAGTAATTTCATAATTATTATTAAGTATCTAAATATAAGAGATTTATAATTAAGGTAAATGATTTGTTAAGCAAATACATCAGTTGACAACTATATAAGTATGCTATATAATCTAAATGAACAATGTTCAGGTGGTGATATGAGGGCATGAAGAATTATAATAGAAACAATAAGGATATCATTTTATCAGCAGCTAAGGATATTGCTGCAAGTCAAGGCATCACAAAGATGGATATACGATCTGTGGCAAAACAAAGTGGTATTGCTATAGGAACAGTATATAATTATTTTCCTTCAAAGGGAGATTTATTGGTAGCTGTTATCGAGGATTTTTGGGAGGGAGCCTTCTCAAATGTTGATTGGCAAGGCCTTGCCTATAATGATTTTTATAGCAACTTAGAGGTAATATATGATTTATTATATGTTTATCTTCATAAGTTCAAGGAAAACTGGTTAGACCAGCTTTCGCTTTTAAAAACACAGGAAAAATTGTTTGGAAAACAAAAGCAAAATGAATACTTTAAAAAAATGTACTCAAGAATTATAACTTTGATGGATATGGATAATGACTTAAGAGATTACCCTTGGAATCACATTGTTTCAAAGGAAAGAACAGCACAGTTTATATTTGAAAATATGCTTATGATGCTTAGAAAAGATGAAAAGGACATGAAGTTTTTAACTATAATTTTAAAAAGAATATTATGTAATTAAAGGTCATACTTATGTATGATTTTTAATATAAACAAAAATGAACAATGTTCATATTTAAAAATAGGAGGATTAATATGCAAGCAATTATGGAAACTTTATTTGATGTAGTTTATTTACTTAGTGTTATTACGCTAGGATTAAAAATGTCAAGAAACAGTGGTGACAATAAAGAGTATAAGCTCTTTGGCTGGATGGCAATTTTACTAGGAGCAGGGGATGCGTTTCATCTAGTGCCTAGATCCTATGCACTTTTAACAACTGGACTTGAGGCAAATGCTGCGGCACTTGGATTTGGAAAATTAGTAACATCTATTACTATGACCATATTTTATGTGATTTTGTATCACATATGGAGACAGCGTTATAATATTGAAGGATATAAAAAACTTACACTTTTAATTTATGTGTTAGGCATTGTTAGAATAGCATTATGTTTATTTCCTCAAAATGACTGGCTAAACTATTATGCTCCAGTTTCATGGGGAATATATAGAAATATTCCATTTGCTATAATGGGGATTATAATAATATGTATTTTTTATTCTGAAGCTAAAAATCACAATGATAACAATTTTAAATTTATGTGGTTTGCAATTGTACTTTCTTTTGCATTTTATATCCCTGTTGTGATTTGGGCTACTGAAATCAGATGGATTGGAATGTTGATGATACCAAAGACCCTGGCCTATGTTTGGATAGTAATTATGGGATATAAAAGTGCCACCCACGTGGCAAGTGGCAAGTTTAATATTTAAATTGAAATTCAATAGAAATAAATATGCCGGGCCAGGTGGTTAAATAGCACCTGGTCCGGCTTTTTCTAATAAATTACCTAATCTCTCCAAATATGCCATAGAGCATTATTTGTACCGCGAGCAAATACATCAGTTCTGCTTGGGCCCCAAGATACTGCAGCTGGATCAGAAGTTATTCTTCCTCCGAGGTTGCTCCAATTGCTCCAGCGAGAACCATTCCAAGACATTGTCATCAATTGATTGTTTTGTCCTCTAGCAAATACTTCAAGTCTATTGGTTGCTCTGGAGGATACTGCAGGAGCTGAGGTTAAGTTTCCACCAAGGTCCTCCCAGTTACTCCAGCGGGAACCATCCCACCATTTATGATATAAGCGGTTACGTTCACCACGGGCAAATACATCAATTCTATTATTTCCCCAGGAAACTGCGCTAGGCGCCGAGGTTAACGTTCCACCAAGGTTTTCCCAATCACTCCAGCGGGTGCCATCCCACCATTTGTGATATAAAGCATTATCTGTACCTCGTACAAAGGTATCAAGTCTGTTAGCTGCCCAAGAAGAAACAGCAGGGGAAGATGTCAAAACTCCACCAAGGTCTTCCCATTGGCTCCAGCGAGAACCGTCCCACCATATATGCCACATAGCATTATTTGTACCGCGAGCAAATACATCAATTCTATTATTTCCCCAGGAAACTGCAGCAGGGGCAGAGGTTAATGTTCCGCCAAGGTTTTCCCAATCGCTCCAGCGGGAACCATTCCACCATTTATGATATAAAGCATTATCACTTCCAGCTGCAAATACGTCAAGTCTATTAGGTGCCCATGAGGAAACGCCGGGAGCAGAATTTAAGACACCACCAAGATCCTCCCATTGACTCCACCTATCACCAGGAGCAGGGCCAGGACCAGGTCCAGGTGAAGGAGGTCTGCCAATATTTCTTAAAACAAATTCTATTATATCTCTAATGGTTGAATTTATTACGTTGTTAGGGATACCGGCTGAACGAAGAGCAGAGAATATCGACTCATTATTTCTTCTGAAGTCATTAAATATGGCATTTGTTCGTGCATTTATGTTTCCGCTATGTCTTCTTTCGTTGTCTAGTGTATAGTTTATAACATTTCTAAAGTAATTATCCACTATAGGTTGAAAACTTCTGTTAAGTTGAGGCTGCTGAGTATTAAGTAATGATAATATTCTAGTTACTTCCTGCTGAGGAGCTCTAAAGTTATCGAATTCATATTCTTCATAAAAGGAGGGAACGGTTTCAAGTTCATCTTCCTCATAGAAGGGTTCAAAGTTTTCAAATTCATCAAAGTCCTCAACACTTCGCATTTGATTATTTGAAAATGGGCAAATATCTTGATTTATACAATTAGGACAATAAAAAAAACGATTATACATTGGAAACCTCCTTGGATTTTACTAAGGGTTAAATCCTCATCAATTATATTGTATTCGGAAAGATAAAAAAGGTGCCACCCACATGGCAAGTGGCAAGTTTGTTTTAACAAAAAAATAGGAGATGATTAACAACTTTTATACTAAAACAGTTCTCTATTTAATGGAATGTAACAAGGTTATTGTTTAGTACATAAGATATTATGAAAGTTTATATTGAAAAGGAGCTGCCATGTATAATTGTTATTTTAGATCTAATGAGATATATCCAAGAGTTGTTGCTTTTGCTACAGGGGACGTAAATGGTGATAGGATACCCGATAATGTATATCTAACTGGTAGAAAAATGCCCGATAGTCCATTTATTCAAAATATTACCCTTATAATACAGGATGGAACCACAGGCAGGCCTAAGGGGATACATCTTAGTGAAAATGCAGGATATAATCCTACGCTATTTTTAGGAGATTTTACTGGAGATGGTGTAGATGATATCTTAGTCAGCATTAATTCAGGTGGAAGTGGCGGAATAATGTATCACTATATTTATTCCTTTGCTAACAATGTAGCAAAATTATTATTTGACTTTAATGCATATAATGAAGAATATAATTATGATATTACTTATAAAGATAACTACAAGGTTGAAGTTATCAGTAAGAATAATAATGAGAAGTACATTATAGATATATCTACCAGGGAAGAAGATTATTTAAGTGAAATATATGATGTGAACGGAAAGTTAAAGCAGCCAATTAGTGGATTTGTAAATCCTTTAAGTGGACTATATCCTGTGGATTTTGATTCAAATGGAGTATATGAGTTATTGGCATATCAAAAAATAGCTGGCAGGTATAATGCAGATTCTTTAGGATACGTTTTGAATACATTGAAATGGAAAGATAACAGGTTTGTTTTGGATAACCAAAATGTTGCTATCTTTGGATCACAAGCATAGCTATACTTATAATTTAATAAAAAAGACCGTCTGCTAAAAAGGCGGTCTTTTCAGGTGAAGTTTAAAAGTCCTAATTTTAATTTCTACCTATATCCTAAAACTGTCACTCAGCTCAACTGGATTTGGACAAGTCATAGCTTCAGACATTATACACATTCCCGCTGCCCCTGCATTTGTAACATCTTTTACTTTATCCTTTGTTATGCCGCCTATAGCAAATACCGGAATTGAAGTACAATCGCATACTTCTTTTAAAAATAACAGACCTCTTGGTGGAACTCCTTTCTTACAATCCGTAGAAAAGATATGTCCTGCGATTAAATAGGAAGCGCCTAAATCCTCTGCTTCTTTTGCTTCAAGCAGGGAGTGAACAGAGGCGCCTACATTAGTAAACTGATGGAGCTCACTTTTATATTTTCTTAAATCGGATATTGATAAATGGATATTAGGAAGCTTTAGTTTTGAAGCTACCTGAATATTTTTATTGATAATAAGCGGTACTTCATTTATATCACAGATTTCTTTTACTTTTATAGCCAAGCATTCATATTCTTCTAGGCTTAAATCTTTTTCTCTGAGCATTATTGCATGAGGCTTTCCCTTTGCTATTTCATTTATTCTATTTAAAAAGTCATCTTTGCAAAGTTTTCTATTGGTTAAACAAATCAGCATGCTGTCCTCCTAAATTCTAACATAATCTGTATAAACAGGCTGTAGTCCTCGGTTTAAAATAGCTTGATGAACTTCGTCTACATTTCTAGGATCGGAAATTTCAAATTGCTCATCACCTTTTTCATCCCCATTATGACCTCCAACGCCAACCTTTACACCTGCTGATATTTTTGTAGCTACCATTCCGATAACATGATCACGGAAGCCTGCTCTTTCTCTTGTAGAAATTGTGATCCCCGCAAAAGGCATAAGTAAGCGGTAAGCAAGCATTACTTGTAAAAGCTGTTTTTCATGAACATCGTTAGGATTATTATCTGCATTGTTTATGTAAGGCCTTAAGCGCGGAGTGGAGAAGGAGATTTCTGCATGAGGATATTTTTGCTGTATAAAAAATGCATGTAACCCTGCTGCAAAAGCATCCTTTCGAAAGTCATCTAAGCCAAGCAGCGCTCCAAAAGCAACACCACGCATGCCACCTAATAAGGCACGTTCTTGTGAATGGAAACGGTAGGGAAAAATTCTCTTTGGCCCGCTTAAATGAACCTGTTCGTACTTATCTGGATTATAAGTTTCTTGATAAACAGAAACAAAATCGGCGCCACACTCATGTAAGTATTCATATTCTTCTGAGTTTAATGGATATATTTCAATACCAACTGTAGAAAAATATTTTGCAGCTAATTTAACTGATTCCCCAATATACTCTATACCAGACATGGGACGAGATTCACCTGTCAAAAGCAAAATCTCCTTTAAACCAGTGGAAGCAATTTCTTTTAATTCTTCTTCTATTTCCTCTAAAGAAAGTTTTCCACGGTGAATTTTATTTTTACAATTAAAGCCGCAGTAAACACAATGATTCTCACAATAGTTAGAAATATATAATGGCGTAAACATACAAACAGAATTACCAAAATGCTTTCTAGTCTTTGACAGTGCTTTCCTTGCCATGTCCTCTAAATAGGGCATAGCCGCAGGGGAAAGTATAGCTGCATAATCATCCAATGAAAGGTTATCTTTCATTAGGGCATTTTCTACATCACTGTCGGTATATTGATGATAATCATACTTATGAACTAAATTTAATACCTTGTCCATGATATTGGAATCCATAGCTTCCATTCCGTCTAAATATTCCATATGATTTAGTTTATTTGATTCCATAATTAATCCTCCAAAAACCCAGTTAATGGACTAGATGCTTCAGCTTTTAAATCCAATACTCTACCAAGGCCTGCAAGATAGGCGCTACGTCCTGCTTCAATAGCCTGTTTAAATGCCTTTGCCATTACTGAAATGTCCTTTGCTGTTGCAACTGCAGTGTTACACATAACAGCATCCACGCCCATTTCCATTGCTTCACAGGCTTGAGATGGACGTCCAATACCAGCATCTACAATAATAGGTAGATCTATTTCATCTACTAAGATTTGTATAAAATCTTTTGTACAAATCCCCTTATTGCTTCCAATAGGTGCAGCTAATGGCATTACTGCTGCAGCGCCAGCATTTACAAGTGATCTTGCCACATTTAAATCTGGATACATATATGGCATAACAATGAAACCTTCCTTGGATAGCATTTCTGTAGCCTTAATTGTTTCATAGTTGTCTGGCATCAAATATTTAGAATCATGAATAACTTCTACTTTTACAAAATTGCCGCAGCCAATTTCTCTTGAAAGTCTAGCAATTCTCACTGCTTCCTCTGCAGTTCTTGCTCCAGAAGTATTTGGAAGTAATGTAATTCCCTTTGGTATGTAATCTAATATGTTTTCTTCTCCACCTACATTGGCACGGCGTAGTGCAAGGGTTACCATTTCTACTTCGCCATGCTCGATAGCTGCTTTTGTTAGATCCAATGAAAATTTACCTGAACCTAATATAAATCTTGATTTAAATTCATGCCCGCCAATTATTAACTTATCACTCATTTTTAACATCCTTTCCTATACATCTTCTATTCCAAGCAATAATCTTAAAATCATATTTGCTTGATGACCAGCACATATTTGTACCCTTGGTGCCATCAAACCTTGTCCGATTTTTGCTCCGTTTTCTAAATCCCCACATAAATATAGGCGCTTCATGGGTTTTACTGTTTTGATTAAATTTGAACTATCATATCCAGCCATGCCAGAAGCTGCTACTATTTTAGCATCAGTAAGTTCTTCCAATGCTGTATTTACAAGCATAGATTTTGCCTCAGGTTTATCAAAGGCTTCACAAACTATGTCATATCCGTTAAAAAGCTCACTAACATTATCTTCTGTTACTCTTGTGGTTTGAGTTTCCACCTTGATAAAGGGATTAATTTCTTCTATCTGTTTTTTTAGAGCTAATGTTTTCGGCATCCCTAAGTGACCGATGTTATAGCTTTGTCTATTTAAATTACTTGGCTCCACAATATCAAAATCCACTAGAAGTAACTGCCCAACACCTATTCTTGCAAGCATAACTGCAATGTTAGATCCAAGACCTCCAAGACCAGCTACGGCTACTTTGCCTTTTTTAATCTTTTTATGTACATTTGGAGTGTGTCTTGCCATCATCATGCTTTCAAGTTCGTCTTCCTTAGGCATAACACCTTTGCGTATTATACTTAATACATCATTTTCTGATATTTTGCAGTCACCATCCATTTGAAAGCCATTTAAAATTATAATGTCAGTTTCACTTCCAATTTGATTTCTAAGCTCAAAGGCTGTGCTGCAAGTTAGCTCCATTTCTTTGCCGTTTACTGTTACTTTCATTTATTAGCCTCCTCCTACAAATCTAACAACCTCTAAAGTATCCTCATCATCAAGCATAAGCTTTTTATATGTTGATTTCGGAACGATTTCACCATTACGCTCTACTGCAATTTTAGTAATATCGTAATTTTGTTCTTCTAAGAAATCAAATAAACTTTGAGCTCTATTTAAGGAAATATCGGTTCCATTTACTCTCATATTTTCACTTCCTTTCCAAAATACCCGCAAAAAAAGCACAAAATGGCCTTACACCCTTTCGGTGGTGTACCCCATTTTGTGCTTATTATTCACGAACAATATTACATTGGTGATATTATATCATAGTGCCACCCACGTGGCAAGTGGCAAGTATAATTAAGATAATGTTTTATTAACGTTGATCATTTTTGCTCAAAATTAAGATTTTCTTAAGAGGTTTTTAATCTAATTTTAAATTATATACTTCATAATCAGTATATAAAATAGATAACTAGGAGGATGAATGCTGTTTATGAATATACAAAAGAATAAATTAAAATTCTATTTTTTATTATTAGTAACTATAGGTGGGCTAGCAGGAATATTTATTTATGCTAAATCCAGCGGAATCTTAAGTCATATGACTTCTATGGAGGATTTAAAAAAGTATATTGAGGGATATGGTAAAAATGCATATATTATATTTTTCATAGTACAATTTGTATCTGTTATTATTGCACCCATACCTAGTAATGTAAGTGCTGTGGTTGGCGGAATGATATTTGGCATGTGGGGATCATTTTTTATTAGTATGGTAGCCATAATAAGCGGCTCTATAGTGGTATTTATTCTCGCAAGAAAATTTGGAAGGTCTTTTACAAACAAGTTTGTAAGTCATAAGGTTTCAGATAAGTATGAGCAGATTATTTCATCCAAAAGGGGAGAGCTATTAATTATGCTAATGTTTCTTCTTCCGTTTTTGCCAGACGATATTATTGGCTTTTTAGTTGGACTTAGCAAGATGAGCTTAAGCAGATACTTCACAATAATGCTTTTAGCAAGACCGTGGGAAATACTAGCTGCATCTGCATTGGGATCTTCGAATATAATAGTACCATGGTGGGTATGGGCAATAATTGCACTATGCGTGATTTTTATAGTAAAGAATGGTAATAAGATGGAAGATAAATTAATTAATGCTGTTAAATAATTAATCAAATATACTTTATTTAACAAAACTTTTTTATGTTTTTTTATATTGACTACTTCCTATGCAGGTTTATAATTATTTATTATATAGGCATGCACTATAAGTGCAGTGTATGATTTTGTTGTTTAAATTAGCGGAAAGAATTATTATATAAGGAGAAAGTTATATGAAAAAAATATTACTGTTATCTACAGGGGGGACTATTGCTTGTGCAGAAGGTAATGATGGACTTGCGCCAGCTCTTACGGGAGAAAGTCTTTTAAGTTACACAAAAGAAGTACAGGATATCTGCCAAATTGATGCCGTACAAATATTAAATATTGACAGTACTAATATGCACCCAGAATATTGGGTAAATATTGTTGAATATATTGAGAAAAGTTATAATAATTATGATGGGTTTGTTATAACTCATGGAACGGATACTATGGCATATACCTCTGCAGCACTTTTTTATATGATACAAAATTCTAACAAGCCAATTGTTATTACGGGTGCTCAAAAGCCTATTATATTTAAAGAAACAGATGCAAAAAGAAATTTAGTAAATGCTATTCAATTTGCATGCAATGGGGTAGGCGGAGTATTCATTGTCTTTGATGGTAAAGTAATCTGTGGATCTCGTGCGGAAAAATTAAGAACAAAAAGCTATAATGCTTTTGAAAGTATTAACTATCCTTATTTAGCAAGTATTGAAGAAAATAAGATTAAATATAATGATCAAGTTTCTATTTATAAAAAAGAACAGGAGCTTATATTTTATAAATCTCTATGTACTAATATTTTCTTATTAAAGCTAACTCCTGCAACGGATCCTGATATACTTGACTATTTAAGTGATAAGTATTTGGGAATAATTATAGAAAGCTATGGCAGCGGGGGAATTCCTTTTGAGAATAAAAAGAATTTCTTAGCTAAGTTAAAAATGCTGGATGAGGCGGGAAAGATTGTAGTTATAAAAACGCAGGTGCTTTTAGAGGGCACTGATTTGAGCAAATATGAAGTTGGACAAAAGGCCTTAAAGTATGCAGTAATTCCAGGTTATGATATGTCGACAGAGGCAATAGTAACAAAGCTCATGTGGGTACTTGGACAAACCAAAGATAAGGAAAAAGCCAAGCAGCTGTTCTTGACATCTATACGTAATGACTTGATTATTGAAAAATTAGCTTAAAATTTAAATATAAAAATAATATTTATTCAAGGGGGAAAATAAGTTATGAAATTTTGTTGGAGTACATTAATGGTTAAAAATATGGAGGATTCTTTAAAATTTTATCAAGAAATAGTTGGACTTACAGTGGATAAAAGATTTAAAGCTGGTCCAGGAACTGAAATTGCATTTTTAGGAGACGGAGAAACAAAGATTGAGTTAATATATAATGAAAATAATAAAGAAGTTAATCTGGGAAGAGATATTTCTTGGGGATTTGAAATAGAATCTGTGGATAAAATGATGGAATTACTTAAGAATAAAGGCATAGAATATAGTGAAACATTTCAGCCTAATCCACATGTTAAGTTTTTCTATGTGACAGATCCAAATGGGTTAAAGATTCAGTTTGTACAAAATATGTAGTCTATATGATTAGAGCAAAAGGCACCTCCAATGGAAGGTGCCTTTTGCTTTCAAAAAACAAAAATGAATTTAATGATATTTTTCATTGTTATTAATAAAGTTGGTTAAGATAAATAAAAAATAAGGAAATTTTATCCAAAATCTTGTTAAAGAAACTTATATTTAAATTATTAAAGATTAAATTAAATAAATTAATTTTACGATTGATTTATTTTAAAATAACCTGAATTAAAATTAAATATTTTAATTACATTATTGAGTTGTTGTAAAAATAGTATTATAATGAAGATACAGAAAAGGAGAGGATGATTATGGCTTATAGGGTAATAAGCAAATGTCCTATATGTAATGGAAAATTAAAAGCTATCAAGCTTAGATGTGATAAATGCGGCACTGTTATCGAAAATGACTTTGAATTTTCTAAGTTCGAGTATTTAGGAGAAGAATATCTTAATTTTATGGAAGTTTTTTTAAAGTGTAGAGGCAATATTAAGGATGTTGAAAAGGAGCTTGGGATATCTTATCCCACTGTAAGAGCTAAGCTAGATGAGGTTGTTTCAGCTCTTGGCTATACCGTAGTAAAAAAGCCTTCAGTAGACAACAAGGAAATACTTGATATGCTGGAAAAGGGTGAAATATCAGCTGAGCAGGCTGTAAATATGATGAAGGGCAATTAAAATTTGAAAGGATGGATTGTAAAATGAAGGAAGAGGTTAAAAGAATTTTAAAAATGGTTGAAGAAGGTAAAATCGATTCAGAAAGGGCTACAGAACTTATTGAAGCACTTGATAAGTCTAGTAGTGCACAACAGCTTACTGTATCACAAAATTTAGATAAAATGCTTAAAGTTAGAGTGCTATCAAGCACCAATGATACCGTAAATGTAAATGTACCAGTTAAGTTTTTAAAAGCTATAGGAAATGCAGTTAATAATATTAAAATACCAGGTGTCTCAGAGCAAGAGGGAATAGATATAAAGATGATCATGGAAGCCATTGATTCAGGTCTTGAAGGAAAGATAGTGGATGTAAAAAGTAGCAATGGGGATATAGTTGAAGTTTCTATTGAGTAAAGACTTTATTAACTAATCAATATAAATACACTCAGTTTAATTTGTACGCTGAATGAAAGGGAGAATAAGATTGAGAATTTATATAAAGCTTAATACTGGAAGAAGCTTTAAAATACCAGCACCAATAGGACTTATAAAAATGGCTCTTGGCTGTGGCAACTTTGGAATATCAATTGCAAAGCGATATATTACTGAAGAGCAAAGAAAATATATTGAAAATATTGACCTTAAGGAACTTAAAAAAGGTTTTGATGTGTTAAAAGCTTATAAGGGATTAAAGATGGTAGAAGTAAAAGCTGGAGATGGAACAGAAGTAACTATAATAGTTTAATTATAAGGGAAAATATGCAGGTATGATTATAACTGATAATAATTACCATTAAACAAATTTATAAAAATCTTGACAATAAAAGTAGGATAATATATAGTATTCCTATAAGAATACTTTTAAAGTATACAGATGAAAATAAAAATGCTGTGATAAGAATTAGTAGTATAGACTAAACTTACAGAGAGAAACCCTCTAGGCTGAAAGGGGTTTTGAGTGTAATCTATGTGAATGCATCTTTGAGCACTGTCTCGAAAATAAGTAGACGGCAGCGGGTACGCTCGTTAAAGCGTTAAGGTATGTTTGTACCTGAATTGATGAGAGTCATGAATTTGTTTATATTCGTGATAATTAGAGTGGGACCGTAGAATATAACTTCTACCTCTATGTTTTAGAGGCAGGAGTTTTTTGTTTTCAAGGTATACTAATGTATTTAAATAATTATAACATAGAAAAAATCGAAATAAGGGGGAGTTATTGATTAAATAATTTTTCAAGAAATATAAGATACTATAAATAAAATTAATATCAAGGATATTATAAAAATTGGAGGAAATAAAAATGAAAAAAAGAAATATATTTGTGAGTGCTGTTTTAGCTTTAACTTTAATTATAGGTGGTACAGGATGTTCAACAAAAGATAATAATGCAGGTAAAGAAACTGCACCCAAAAACTTATTAGAAACAATAAAGAATGATGGTAAAATTCGTATAGGTACTGAAGGAACATATGCTCCATTTACTTTCCATGATAGCAATGGAACCTTAACGGGATTTGATGTGGAAATAGCAAATGAAATAGCAAAACGTCTTGGTGTAAAAGCAGAGTTTGTTGAAACAAAATGGGATGGTATGTTTGCAGGCCTTGATGCAAAGAGGTTTGATGCGGTATTAAATGAAGTTTCAATAAATCCTGAGCGTGAGAAAAAGTATGATTTTTCAACTCCATATATAACATCAAGAGCTGTACTTATCGTAAGAAGCGATAACCAAGATATTAAAAAATTCGAAGACTTAAAAGGTAAAAAATCTGCTCAATCTTTAACAAGTAATCTTGGTAAGATTGCAAAAAGTAATGGAGCAGAGCTGGTTCAAATTGATGGTTTTAATCAAGCCATTGACCTTTTAACTTCAAAGAGAGTAGATGCCACTATTAATGATAGCTTATCTTTCTTAGATTTAAAAAAGCAAAAGCCAGATGCACCAATAAAGTCAGTAGCTGATTATAATAATGCTGAGCAAAGTGCTGTATTATTTAGAAAAGGAAATAAGGAATTAGTAGATGCAGTAAATAAAGCACTTGCAGATATGAAGGCAGATGGTACTTACTTAAAAATTTCTCAAAAGTGGTTTGGTACTGATGTATCAAAATAACGAGGTGACAAGATGAATTTTGATGAAAGAGCGACAAGAATAATAGATATACTAATAAGCTCATTTTTACCTATATTAAAGGCGGGATTGGAATTTACAGTCCCCCTTGCCATTATATCCTTTTCTCTTGGATTAGTTCTTGCTTTGCTTACAGCTTTAGCGAGAATATCGAATTTTAAACCATTGGTATTATTAGCTAAGTTTTATGTTTGGATAGTAAGGGGGACACCGCTCCTAGTTCAATTGTTTATCATATTCTATGGGCTTCCAGCAGCAGGCGTAACATTAAACGCGCTGACTGCGGGTATAATCGGCTTTACATTAAGTGTAGGTGCGTATAACTCCGAGGTTATAAGAGCTGCTATTACATCCATACCTCAAGGTCAGTGGGAGGCTGCATACTCCATAGGTATGACATATAAACAAGCATTGAGAAGAGTAATTCTTCCGCAAGCTACTAGAGTTTCCATACCTCCACTAGCTAATTCTTTTATAAGTCTTGTTAAAGATACATCACTTGCTGCAACTATAACCGTTACTGAAATGTTCATGATAGCTCAGAGAATTACAGCTGCAACTTATGAACCTCTTTGGTTATATATTGAAACTGCAGTTATCTATCTTATGTTCAGTAGTGTATTATCAGTGTTTCAGAATAGGTTAGAAAAAAGACTTGAAAGATATACAACTAGGTAAAGGAGGGGTTTTATGATAAACATAAAAAACTTACACAAAAGCTTTGGTAAGAATGAGATTTTAAAGGGTATAGATTTACAGATTAATAAGGGAGAGACAGCGGTTATTATTGGACCATCGGGTTCAGGGAAAACCACTCTATTAAGATGTATAAATTTATTAGAGACTCCAAACGGGGGTGCCATAGCAATTGGGAAAAATGAGGTAATGTTTAGTGGAAATAAAAAGATTTCTACTAGTGAAGTACAAGCGCTAAGAAAACAAACTGGGATGGTATTTCAAGGCTTTTATCTTTTTCCTCATATGACCGTTATAGAAAATATAATGGAGGGACAGGTAACAGTATTGAAGCGTTCAAAGGAAGAGGCTCGTGAAAAAGGTCTTAAGCTTTTACAAAAGGTTGGACTTTTAGAGAAAAAAGATCAGTATCCCTGTGAACTTTCAGGTGGCCAGCAGCAAAGAGTAGCTATTGCCCGTGCCATGGCAATGGAACCTGAAGTTTTGTTATTTGATGAGCCTACTTCTGCATTAGATCCAGAGCTGGCAGCTGAGGTCCTAAAGGTAATGAAAGATCTTTCTAAAGAAGGAATGACTATGGTAGTAGTAACTCATAAAATGAGTTTTGCAAGAGATGCAGCTCATAAGGTTGTATTCATGGAAAATGGGTCAATTGTTGAAGTTGGTACACCAGAGCAGGTTTTTGAAAATACAGGCAATGAGCGCTTGAAGAAGTTTTTGAGTATTATAGATGATTAGGTTGATTAGTGCCACCCACGTGGCAAGTGGCAAGTTAGCAAGTAGATGGCACTTAATTTATGAACTATGGGGGGAAAATGGACAAATTTAAAAAGATAATAAAGAAAAGATCCGCAATATTTTTTATAATATTATTTGCATTTGTCTACGTGAATAACAGCTCTCTGTTTACAAAACAGCGAACAGGAAAACCAACTATACTTGCACATCGTGGGCTTGCACAAACCTTTAGTATGGAGGGAATAACCAATGAAACCAATACAGCTCAGCGCATTCATAAGCCTGAACATCCTTTTTTAGAAAATACAATTTCTTCTATGGAATCAGCTTTTAAATATGGAGCTGATATAGTTGAACTTGATGTTCAGCCAACCAAGGATGGGAAATTTGCTGTTTTTCATGATTGGACACTAGAATATAGAACTGATGGCAAAGGCCTTATAAAAGATTATACAATGGACGATTTGAGATTACTTGACGTTGGGTATAACTACACTGCGGATGGAGGGAAGACATTTCCTTTTCGAGGTAAAGGAACAGGACTTATGCCTTCATTAGATGATGTTCTTACTAAATTCCCAGAAGGTTCTTTTTTGATTCATATTAAAACTGATAAAACAGAAGATGGGCAGCAGCTTGTTCAATATCTTTCTAAGCTACCCAAAGAAAGTTTAAATAAATTGGCTGTATATGGAGGAGACAAACCTATTGCTTTACTACAGAAAGAGTTACCTAATCTTCGAGTTATGTCAAAGGCAACGCTGAAAAAATCACTGATTTCTTATATTGCTATAGGGTGGACAGGGTATGTTCCAAAGGCCTGTAGAAATACTGAATTGCATATACCATTAAAATACGCTCCTATTCTATGGGGATGGGGAGGCCGATTTCTAAATCGAATGGATAGTGTAAATACTCGTGTAATTGTTGTAGGCGGCAGCGGGGAATTTTCTGAAGGATTTGATACTGCCGAAGACTTGAAAAATCTACCGCATAACTATACTGGAGGTATTTGGACAAATCGTGTTGATAAAATAGGTCCATTATTTTACAAATAAAAATTTCTTATATAAGTTTATATGGAATGAGTTAACACTTGCCATATAAGCAGGATTTATAGTACAATAAGTATACTAAATTAGTAGTTTATAAAATGGGTTCAATAGATTTTTATCTGTTGATTAAAAGAGAAGCTGGGTGAAAGTCCCGCACGGTCTCGCCGCTGTAAGAGAATAGTTTTTTCAATATGCCACTGGGAAACTGGGAAGGCTGAAAAAATGTTGACGCTCGAGTCAGAACACCTGCCTGTTTTATATTGCCAAAAACTCTACGAGTAATAGGGGGAGGAAGATTAAAATGACTTATATGCATTTTGGATAGACAGCCCTTTAACTAAACGTTGAAGGGTTATTTGTTTTATGACTTTACAATAATGAGAAAAGAGGAGAATAATATATGAAAATAGCTATTATAGCATGTGAAAACACAAATGGTACATGCTCAACCATGGGATGTTTTAAGGCTTATAATAATAGAAATAAGGCTTTTAGTATTTATGAAAAGGATGAGGATTTGGAAATGATGGCATTTGCTACATGTGATGCTTGTTCCAAAAATTCTGATGAAAATTTATTAAAGACTGCAAAAAAACTTCAAGAATCAGGTGTTAAAAGAATTCATTTAGCGGTTTGTATTATTAAAAAGTGCACGGCTAATAGGGCTCATGAAATAAAACAAATTTTTGAAAATCATAACATAGAAGTAATAGAGGGTACACATTAGTGCCTAGTGCCACCCACGTGACAAGTGGCAAGTTGAGATTTAAGCTATATAAAATTCAATTATTTTATTAAAGGGAACCTTGTAGGGGTTCCCTTAGCTGTAAAATCTTCAGGTTATTAATAGAAATAAATTATTTTTAATGCAACCTAAATTACACTTATTAAGCTAAATCTCTCTTAAATTAAGATAGTTCAACTTACCACTTGCCATAAAGGTATCAACTAGTATAAAATCAAAATAATAGTGCCACCCACGTGGCAAGTGGCAAGTGACAATTTTTAGCTGATTAAATTAATGATACTTTATAGAATTTCTGATTTTATGTATATTTTTTATAAAAGTGTGAATAGTTTAGATAAACCATTTACAGGAGTGAAAGCATATGTCAAGAAAGAATAGAATTATCTATGAAGGAGCAATATATCATATTTATCAGCGAGGAAACAACAAAGAATACATATTTCAAGATGATAATGTAAAATCATTTATCTTAAGATGCTTGAAAAAATATAATATCAAGTTTGACTATGAGATTTTAGCTTATGTAATTATGGATAACCATTATCATTTACTTATGAAAACTAATAAATCTCCAATAAATGAAATAATGTTTTATTTGGACAATTTACTAGGAAAATATATAAAAGGTATATTAAATAGGACTGGTCACGCATTTGATAGTAGATATAAGAGTAAGTTAGTTGATAACAATGCTTATTTAGTATGGCTTTTAAGGTATATACATAGAAATCCAATAAAGGCTGATATATGTGATAGTTTAGAGGATTATCCTTGGAGCAGTCATTATTTTTATAAAAACAACATAAATTCAGGTATCAATGCTAATTTTATATTAAATATCTTAGGGAATAGTAGGGAAGGGGCTTCTAAGCAGTATTTAAAACTTGTTAATTCACCTGGAGATGAAATTGATGAAGATAAAGATTATGAAATTACAAAGGCAGCACTTAATCTTAAAGAAACGCCATTTTCAAATGAGGGCAACGATTTTAGTAATTTTGTAAGACTAAATCGTAAGTCATTAGATGAAGTAATTTCAAAACTAAATATAAATAAATCTGTACTTATGGAGATTAGGAATGGGACCAGGAAACAATGCCTTACCGCAGTAAAAATAATAATTATAAGATGTGCATTAAGTGAATGTTATTCCTTAAGGGAAATAGCAGAATATTTTAATGCGGCACCTTCCACCATAAGTAAGTTAATTTCAAGAAATAAAATAGTGTAACTTGCCACTTGCCATGTGGGTGGCACCTTAGGAGGATCGTGCAATGGATGATAAAAGCTTACAATTAATTAAAAAAGCTGAGGAAACTCATAATTTAAACAAAGAAGAACTGGTTATATTACTTAAAGATAATAGCATAAATGAGGAACTTTTTAGTGCAGCTGATAGAGTTAGAAAGAAGTATGTAGGAGACGATGTGCATTTAAGAGGAATAATTGAGTTTTCAAATACATGTAAACGTAATTGCTTATATTGTGGATTAAGGGCAGCTAATAAAAATGTTGAAAGATATAGATTGATGCCTGATGAAATAATAGAATTAGCAAAAAAAGCAGTAGGTTATGGATACAAAAGTATTGTTATGCAATCTGGAGAAGATGATTACTACACAGTAGACATGCTTGCATCTATAATATCTAATTTAAAGAAAATGGACATAGCGGTTACCTTAAGTTTAGGAGAAAAAACTTTTGAAGAATATAAGGCTTACAAGGAAGCTGGAGCAGATAGATATTTAATTAGAATAGAAACTACAGATGAAAAGCTATATGAAGAGTTAGACCCAGCTATGAGTCATGAAAATAGAAAAAGATGTATTAGAGATTTAAAATCATTAGGATATCAAATAGGAACAGGTAACTTAGTAGGGCTGCCTAACCAAACTATAGAATCTTTGGCAGATGATATATTGTTTTTTAAAGAAATAGATGCAGACATGATAGGACTTGGACCATTTATCCCTAATGAAGATACTCCTTTAAAGGATGCCAAGGGCAGGGAGTTTACAATGAGCTTAAAGGTTATGGCATTAACAAGGCTCCTGTTACCGGATATAAACATACCTGCTACAACAGCTATGGAGACTCTAAATAAAAATGGAAGAATAATAGCGCTTCAAAGTGGTGCCAACGTTGTTATGCCTAATATAACTGAGGGGGACTATAGAAAACTATATGCTCTTTATCCAGGTAAGATATGCATAAATGATACACCAGGTCATTGCTTTAATTGTATTTCAGGAAAGATAAGGTCTATAGGAAGAACGGTTTCAACATCTAAAGGACATAGCCTTAAATCTTTAAGGAAATAAAAGTGCCACCCACATGGTAAGTGGCAAGTTACTTTAACTTGCCACTTGCCATGTGGGTGGCACTATATTTTAATCCATCTGCAGAGCTTATTTTCCAGTATATCAATAATCTTAAATATTAAAAATCCCATTATGCTAAGGGCTAATATTCCGCTAAACATCTCAACATAGTTTACCATTAGCCAGCTATTCATTATAAAGTAACCAATGCCATAGGTTGTTGCAAAATTTTCACCAAAGAATAGCACGGATATGCTCACACCAACACTAATTCTTAAGGCAGTTATTATTTTAGGAAGCACCGCTGGAATTATTAAATGCCTATAAGTTTGAATTTTGTTTAATCCAAGGGAGGTTACGGAATAAAAGAGTTCCTTTGGTATTTCTCGAACTCCATCCCTCGCAGCTACAATGATTTGAAAAATAATTATTATAATTATAAGTACAACCTTAGGGGTGTTACCAAGACCAAATAAAATCATCAGTATTGGCAGAAAAGCTATTTTAGGCAGCGGATATAGTATGTATACTATGGGCGTTATAAGTTCATCGGCTTTCTCACTCATGCCAATCCAAAGTCCAATTAAGCTTCCAAATACTAATGAAATTAAAATTGCTGTAGTTATTCTAGCTAGGCTTACTAGTAGATGAAGGCTTAATGTTCCTGGAAAAATCTCAATAAAGTTCAAAATTGTTTTATAGGGAGAAGGTATTGCCGAAGAACTTACAGTTAAATGAAGTATGTACCAAAATAGCACTACTATAAAGATTCCATATAAAGTTTTGTTGTATATGAACGCTTTAAGTCTAGCCATTTAACCACTTCCTTACCTCAAGACATATTTTATAAAACTCCAAGTTGTTTCTTAAATTTTCATCCCCAAAGTATGGATTATCTATTATATGATTGATCTTTCCATCACCCATAACTATAATCCTTTGTCCAAGGAAAACAGCTTCTTCAATATTGTGGGTTACCATTACTAAAGTGAGATGACTTTCCTTATATATATTTAATATAAGATTTTGAATATGCTCCTTTGTTATAGCATCTAGGGCAGAGGAGGCCTCATCCATAAGAAGCAAATCGGGTTCTAGGGCTAAGGTTCTTCCAATTGCAACTCGTTGCTTTTGTCCACCGCTAAGCTCGCCAGGAAGTTTTTTTGCATATTCATCCATACTTAAGCTTTTTAAAATAGAGGAAACTTTATCAGTAATTTCAGATTTGTTAAAGTCTCTAGATTTTAAAGGAAATGCAATGTTATCCCAAACAGTTTTCCAGGGAAGAAGCCCATAATCTTGAAGAATTAACCCTGTATCTTTTCTTATACCAGTGAGCTCCTGGCCGCCAATAAATATATTACCTGAAGCTGGTTTTATAATTCCCGCTAACGTATATAAAAGTGTAGTCTTTCCGCATCCTGATGGACCAATTACAGCACAAGTAGTATTCTTAGCGATATTTAGAGAAAGCTTATCTAAAGCTTTCTCTTCGCCATAACATACTTCTATGTTTTTTACTTTAATCATTATTTTACGAATTTCCCTTCAACTAAGTCCTCATATTTTAAATCTATTTTTTTCTTTAGTACCTTTTCGTTCCAATTCATAATAGTTTCAAGGTATTCTTTACTAGGTACTCTTGCCTTATTGTATTTTGGTAAAATGATTTTATCTTTAATCTCTGGCTTTAATTTTAACTTTTCTATTAATATTTCTCTTGCTTCAGTATCGTTTTTATTTATGTCCTCAATAGCCTTGTTGTAACCTTCATGAAATAGCTTAACGGCTTTCTCGTTTTCCTTTATAGCTTTTCCTGTAAACACCATTATATCTGGTGAAAATTCATCAGTATTTTGTATTAGTTTTTTGCCAAGTCCATTTAATTCTCCTTGAGAAGCCATTGGCTCAGGAATAACAGCCATATCTAAATTGCCCTTATTAATCATTTCAAGTCTAGCAGGAATTTCATTTATATAAACCTTTTCTATATTGTATTTATCTGCCAAACTTCTATCAGATAAATAGTTGGACACGCTTACTTCCATCATTCCAACCTTGATATCTTTCTTTTCTTCAAATCCTTTTTTTATTAAGAAAGGGAAGGATCCATCTGTGCTTGTTGTAACCTTTATATCAAAACCATTTTGAACATTATTTACTAAAGCAATAACATCTGTCATGGCTCCATCTAATTCACCACTTTGGAGAGCGCTTTGTCTATTCATTGCATTTGTATAAACTTGCACATCTACATCTAATCCAAGTTCTTTGAAATATCCCTTTTTAGCTGCAAGAAATATAGGTGCTGAGTCTACTGCAGGCATAACTCCAACTTTTAATTTTAAATTTTCCTTTGTAGTATCATCACCAGTTTTCTTCGAGCTGCATCCAACTGCAAATGCCATCATAACAGCTAATAGTACTGCTGATAACTTCTTAATATTTTTCATTTTTACATCCCCCATCTGTTTTTGTAGTGCCACCCACATGGCAAGTGGCAAGTTGACGCTAACGTGCCACTTGCCATGTGGGTGGCACTATTTAATTGTAGTACTTTGTTGTTGAGTTTTCAACACGCTCATGTATAATTAAGTGTGTATTGTTAAGCTTATATAAACTTTCGGGAGATGTGATCATGAAATATACAAAGGAATATATTATAAAACTCATAAAGGACTTATGGATTGCGTTAAGACCATTATCTCTTACACTTGCTGTGGCCTCAACCACTTTAGGTATGTTAATGGCTCATAGGGAAGGGAAGTTATTCACAGGAAACCTTAAATTAGATGTACTTAAGATAGTATTAGTTACTATAGGAGGCATGCTTGTACAGGGATGTGCGAACTTAATAAATGATTTTTATGAAGGGTCTTTTAAATATCATAGGCCAGGAGAAAAGACCTATAAATTTTTAAAGTACGAAAGAACTGCCTTTGACCTTTTAGTATTTTCATTTAGCATGTTATGCTTAGCGGGAACTGGGCTCATAGGACTAATACTCATGTATTTAAGCACTCCAAAGCTCATTTATATTGGAATAGCTGGTATTGTAGGTTCTTATGCCTATACTGGAGAACCCTTTGTATATAAGAAAAGGGGACTTGGAGCTATATTGTCCCTTGTACTTATGGGGCCTTTAATGGTATTAGGTTCTTATGTTGTATTTACAAGTGAATATTCTATCACCCCTGTAATAGGTGCACTGCCAGCAGGATTGATGATTCCACTGCTTATGATGTCAAATGAGATAAGAGATTACGAAAGAGATAAAAATCTTGGGATAAGAACACTTACAGTTATACTAGGTATTAAGGCTGGTAAAGCAATTTATGTTTCAATAATAGTTGCAGCATATTTAATGACAACTATATTAGTTATTACAAAGGGCTTACCCATATTAGCATTACTAGTTTATATAACCTTGCCAATAGCTATTAAGGCTTATAAGACGGTTTCTAGACCAAAAACTAGCGGAATACGTGTAACAAATATTCTGCACATAACCTTTAATTTAATAACTATAATTGCATTAATAAAATAGTGCCACCCTCGTGGCAAGTGGCAAGTTACATTAACTTGGCATTTGCCATGTGGGTGGCACTAAAAATTATGTATTATTTCTTTACTTCTTGCTTTCCAGTTATGCTGCTCTTTTCATCCATTTTAAATCCAGCTTTAGCTTCTTCGCTCGCGAAGTATACGTTACCTTCAATTTTAGCATCTACTAATTGGAAGTCCTTTGTTTCAACGTATACGTCACCTTTGAAAGTTCCGCTTTGGATTCTAGCCTGTGGGCTCTTTATAGTTAATTTTGGAGCAGTTAAAGTAAATCTAGCAGTTACAACGTGCTTGTCATCTTGAGTGTAAAGAGCTATTTTACGTTGGATAGCATCCTTACCATCTTTATCTTTTTTACCGTTTTTGAATTCGCCTTCAAGTACAAGGTCCTTGTCAATAGTTAAATCATTTAATGTTGCAATGATCCAAGTACCATCTTTGCTTATAGCTTTTTCGAAAGCTTCTGCCTTGTCCACTATTGAAGCAGTTGTTACAGTGTCAACCTTTTCAGCTGGAGCCTTAGTTTCTGTCTTAGTTTCAGGCTTAGTTGCTGTTTGTTCAGCAGGTCTGCTTCCGCATCCAGCTAATAAAGTAAGTGATAGAGCAAGTGTTGATAATAAAACCTTAATTTTCATTTAAGATCCCCCTATGTATAAAAATTTTTGATACAGATTATATTATAATATAAATTATTCTAAAATAGTATATATTTCGATATTATTTCATAAAAAAGTATGAGGAAATTGATGGGAATGGTGGGTAATTAACGGCAAAGGAGTAAAGAACATATAATTCACTGCAATAACTATGCATAAAAGGTGAAAACCCTACGCAAGCATAGGGTTTAAAGGTAATCTGAATTAATTGATAAATTAAGTTCAGTATTATATAAATTATTTCTTTACTTCCTGCTTTCCAGTTACACTGCTCTTGTCATCCATTTTAAATCCAGCTTTAGCTTCAGCATTAGTGAAATATATATTTCCATCAACTTTGGCATCAACTAATTGGAAGTCTTTAGTTGAAACATAAAGATCCCCTTTAAAAGTTCCATGCTGGATACTAGCATTTGGGCTGTTAATAGTTAACTTTGGAGCGGTTAAAGTAAATCTAGCAGTTACATTACGTTTTTCATCTTGAGTATAAAGAGCTATTTTACGCTGAATTATATCCTTACCATCTTTATCTTTCTTACCATTTTTATATTCACCTTCAAGCACTAAATCTTTATCAGTACTTATATCTTTTACTATAGCAATAATCCAGGTACCATTTGTTCCAATTGCCTTTTGGAAAGCTGCGGCATTATCAACTATTGATGCAGTTGTTACACCATCTGGTTTGCTTCCTTGATTTTGATTTTGGTTTTGTGTTGTATTAGGTGTTTGATTAGTGTTATTTTGTCTAGCGCATCCAACGGATAGAGTAAGTGATAGAACTAGTACTGATAATAAAACCTTAATTTTCATATAAAATCCTCCTTACTACTGATTATTATTAATACAAATATATTATTTGCTAAATTGACAAAAAAACACGTATTTTTGTATTTTTTAATGAAAAGTTACGTTATTATAAAAGGAGATAATTAATAACTAACATTAGTTGTTAGCTGTCCTCTAAATTGCTGAAATTATAAAATTATGCTTAAAACCATAGAGTGAGAAGAACATGCCACTTGCCACGTGGGTGGCACCTTTGTTATTATTAATATAAAAAAAGGGTAAAGGTGAAGAAGTTTTATGAAAAATATTAAAATGTCAAAAATAAAATTATTTAGCTTGCTTTTGATTACCCTAGGAATATTTATATACATAATTAATGGAAGTTTAAATGTAAGTAATACCAGTAAGCCAAGTCCTGTGGCTAAAAATGGTGTGATAGATTTAAGAAATTGGGATTTTGAAAGTGATGGAATGACCAAGTTAAATGGGGAGTGGGAGTTTTATAAAAGTGAATTTTTAGAACCTGAAGACTTTGATAATACACATTTTAAAAAGACCTATGCTACTATTCCAGGAGCCTTGGGGGGAGCTGGATATGGAACCTATAGATTGAAGATTCTTATAGACAGTGATGATTATCTATATTCAGTTAAAATTGACTATATTCAAAACGCATATAAACTTTGGGCAAATAATCATGCAGTAGTATCCGTAGGAGAAGTAGGTAAAAATAAAAATGAAATGAAGCCACAAATGCTGCCCAAAGCAGGTTCCTTTTATACAAAAAATGGAGAAGTATATTTGACCCTTCAAGTTAGTAACTTTTACTCGGAATTTGGGTTCATAGATACTATATTAATGGGGGAAGCTTCAAAAATAGATACTTATAAGGAAAAAAAGCAAGCCCTTGATTTATTCCTTTTTGGAAGCAGTGTTTTAGCTGCAATTTATAACTTGGCAGTATTTTCTAAAAGGAAAAAGAATAAAGCGCCTTTATATTTTGCAATAGTTTGTATTTTAATTGCTATTAGAACAATATTTTTAGGAGAGAGATTTGTTATTTCTATATTTCCTAACTTTAGTTATATACAGGCAGTAAGAATAATGATTTGGACATTTTATTTATATATGCCCTTCATTGTATTATTTATTGACAAGAGCTATGGAGGGATACTTTCAAAAAAAGTTGTGAAATTTTCAAATTTTACAGCTCTGTTATATTTTTTTCTAGTACTTATAATTCCAGCAGATCATTATATGCAATTACTAGTTCCTTTTGAAGCATTGGCCTTATCGCTAATAATTTATATGATGTGTAAAATATGTAAAGTATATATTAATGTAGAAACCAATGATTATATTACTGTAATAGGCCTTTTTGCACTATTTATAACAAGAATAAATGATATTTTATATGAGTACAGCATAATTATAACCAATTCATTTGCACCACTAGGAGTGTTTATATTTATAGTGGCTAATTACTATGTTTTAGCAGAAAGGCAAGCTAGAGCTCTTTCAAGATCAGAAGACATAGGTGAAAAGCTAAAATCTTTAAATAATTTAAAAGATGATTTTTTAGCTGTAACATCCCATGAACTTAAAACGCCGCTAAATGGGATAATCGGTTTATCTGAAAGCCTTGCTACGGCAGCTAAAGACCATATGACTGAAGATGAAAAGTATAACTTGTCTTTAATTAAATCAAGTGCAATAAGACTATCTAACTTAGTTAATGATATTATAGTGTTTTCTAAACTTAAAAATAACGAAATAACATTACAAAAGAAGCCAGTAAAAATTAACAAACTACTAGAAATGGTAATAAAATTTTGCGAGCTATCAGCAAATAATAAATCTGTTCAGTTGGTTAATTTGGTAGATGAGGGAGCCCCTTATGTTGATGGAGATGAAGATAGGATACAGCAGATTTTTTATAATTTAATTGGGAATGCAATTAAATTCACACATGAGGGTCAAATAATAGCATCTTACAGCATAAAAGAAAATTATATAGAAGTATCTATAGAGGATACTGGAATTGGGATACCAAAAGAAAGACTTAATACAATCTTTAATATATATGAACAGGGTGAGGGAATTTCTGAAAAGTATGGGGGTACGGGATTAGGACTTTACATAACGAAGAAATTAATTAAGCTTCATGGTGGAGATATAAAGGTTAAATCTTCTACAGGAAAAGGGACTAAGTTTACATTTAGTTTGCCACTGAGTTCTGAAGAAGAAGTTAATAATACTTGTGACGATTCAAAGGATATATTAAAAGAATTAAATTATGAGCCTTTAAATCTTATATCAGATGATAGGTCTAGTGGATTAAGTAGGAATTTAAGAACTAGGGTTAGTAAAATCTATAAAATACTTATAGTAGATGATGAATATGTGAATCAAAGAGTGCTGGAAGGATATCTTTCACATCCTAGTCAGCTTATACTAAAGGCTTCAACAGGAAAACAGGCATTAGAAATTATGGAAAAAAATGAAGACTTAGATTTAGTTATTATTGATATGATGATTCCAGATTTGTTAGGTTATGAGATATGCAATATAATTAGAAAAAAATATTCAATTTTTCAGCTGCCTATACTTATTATGACGGCAGATAATAGACCGGAAAATTTAGTGATATCCTTTGAAAGTGGTGCTAATGACTACCTCGGAAAGCCATTTAATAAATATGAGCTGTTATCAAGAGTAAATACTTTGCTAACGTTAAAGGATTCAGTAGAAGAGGCGTTGTCACTTGCAAAGAAGGTATCAGTGGCTAATGAGAGAATTGAAACACTTAATGTTAAAAATCATGAAAGTACTAAAAAAGTAGAAGAGCTTATGGAATATGATAAGGTAAAAACAGAGTTTTTTGCAAACATGTCCCATGAACTTAAAACTCCGTTAAATGTCATAAGCAGCACGGTACAGCTGCTAAGGTCTTTAGATGAATCAAAAAACTTGGCCGATGATAGAATTCAATATTATTTTACTATAATGAATCAAAATTCATTAAGACTTCTTAGATTGATTAATAATATAATTGATACCACAAAGATAAATGGGGGATACTTAAATCTTAATTTAACTAACGATAATATAGTATATGTGGTTGAGGAACTGGTGCAATCAGTTGCAGATTTTGTTCAGTCAAAAGGAATAAATATAATCTTTGATACAGAAGTAGAGGAGAAGATTATCGCATTTGATGAAGAAAAGATTGAAAGGATTATATTAAATCTTTTATCCAATGCAGTAAAGTTTACAGACTCAAAAGGAAGTATATTTATTAATATTTATGATAAGGGCGAGTTTGTAGAAATATCTATAAGAGATACAGGAATAGGTATACCAGGGGATAAGTTAGATTTTATTTTTAAGAGATTTGCTCAAATTGACAAGTCTATAACTAGAAAAAAAGAAGGAAGTGGGATAGGTCTTGCTCTTGTAAAATCCCTTGTTGAAATACAGGGGGGAACTATTAGTGTAAAAAGTGAACTAGGTAAGGGCAGTGAGTTTACTATAACTCTTCCTGTGAAAGTAGTGAATGTTGAAGAGATAGAAAATAATGTAGTAAGTGAAGAATCCTCTGAATCAAAATATAAAGAAAAATTGGCAACGGAGTTTTCTGATATATACTAAAATAAAGTGCCACCCCCATGGCAAGTGGCAAGTGTGAAAAATAGGGATGGTTAGCAATTATTTATTATTAATAGTTGTTAGCCGTCCCTTAAACTTTTATAAGCTTTCTAATTAAAAGCTATTTCTTTAATTCTTGTTTTCCTATTATTTTGCTTGCGCTATCCATTTTAAATGTTGATTTAGCTTCATTATTAGTAAAATATACATTTCCGTCAACTTTAGCATCAATTAATTGAAAGTCTTTAGAGGAAACATAGAGATCTCCTTTAAAAGTTCCATGTTGAATACTAGCTTTTGGGCTGTTGATGGTAAATTTTGGTGCAGTTAAAGTAAATCTATTAGTCACATTACGATTTTCATCTTGAGTGTACAGAGCTACTTTACGTTGAACAATATCCTTGCCATCTTTATCTTTTTTACCGTTTTTAAATTCACCATCAAGTACTAACTCTTTATCAATAGTTAAATCTTTTACTATAGCAATAATCCAAGTGCCTTTGTTGCTAATTGCCTTTTCAAAAGCAGTGGCATTGTCTACTACAGATGCAGTTGTTACAACGTCGGTCTTATTTTCTTGAGCCTTGCCTTGGTCTTGTGCTTGAAGAGGTGTTTGATATTGAGCTTGAGAGTTGGTTTGATTTTTGGTTGTTCCTGGCACTGGTGTAGGATTGATATTTCTAGCACATCCAAAAGATAGTATAGTGAACATAAATAATATTAATGAGATTAATTTTAATTTCATTTAAAATCCTCCTTGTCTTTAAATAATTATTACATTAAATACAGTATTACCGAAAATATAATAATTAACACATAATTAAAAACAAGAGACGGCAAACAGCTATAATTAAAATATAAGCTAAATTATTAGAAGTTTAAGATATAAATAGGGGTTTATTGGCTAAAATAAATAATGATGTATAATTAATATAAAATATAGAGGTTAGGAATATTTTCATATATAATAGAGATATTATAAAATTTTAATATATCATCATACTAAACATTAAAAATACAATGAGAATTCGGGGTGACAATAAAATGAGATTACCAAACCATATTGGAATAATTCCTGATGGTAATAGAAGATGGGCAGTTGCTAACGGAATGCCTAAAGATAAGGGATATGAAATAGGAATTGATCCGGGGCTAGCTAGCTTTAAGTTGTGCCAGGAAGCTGGAATTAAGGAAATCACATACTATGGATTTACCATAGATAATACAAAAAGGCCAAGTGAACAAAAGAAGGCCTTTACAGATGCATGTATTGAATCCGTAAACCTAATTACAAAGGAAGATGCAGAAATATTAGTGGTTGGAAATACAGATTCACCAGCCTTTCCAAAGGAGCTAGAATCCTTCACCACTAGAAGAACCTTTGGTAAGGGAGGAATTAGAGTTAATTTCCTAATAAATTATGGCTGGCAATGGGATTTAAATGAGCTAAAGACAGCTGATTCATCTAAAAAGAATATTATAAATAATATAAAGTCTCATGATATATCAAGAATAGATCTTATTATACGATGGGGAGGAAGAAGAAGATTAAGCGGACTGCTTCCGGTTCAATCTGTATATTCAGACTTTTATGTAATAGATGACTATTGGCCAGATTTCAAGCCTAATCATTTTTCAGAGGCTCTAGAGTGGTATGATAAACAAGACGTAACGCTTGGTGGCTAAATAGAAGGAAAGTGCCACCCACATGACAAGTGGCAAGTTAGTGTAACTTGCCACTTGCCACGTGGGTGGCACTATTTTGGATAGATTTATTTAGGAAACAAATAATAAATAAGTAGTTAATGAGGTTACAAACAACTTAAGAGAGGTGAAAAGCATGAGAAGCATGAGAAATGATAATCCTAATCATAAGGCTTATTCCATAAGAAAAGTTGAAGATAACTTAAGCAGCATGCCAGAGCATATAACACAAGGTTCAGATGTAGGGAGTGAACCATTTCCTTTTACAGAGGAAGACAATAAAATGAGAGAACAATATCAGTTTGGTGAGGTTATGGGAAGTAACGAGAAACTTTAAAGTAGGAACGGTTAACAACTATTTACTAGATTTAATTGTTGTTAACCGTTTTTATAATTTATAATTTATATATAAAAAGAGTGAAGTAGGTAAGGAGAAATAAACATGAGCATAAAATCTATACATCATGTATGTATTCAAACAGAAAGTTACAAGGAATCATTAAAATTTTATACAGAGATACTAGGTTTTGAAATAGTTCAAGAGACCCCAGATTTTCATACTAGAGATTTTAATACTTGGATAAAGCTAGGATCCTTTATGATTGAACTTCAAACTGCAAAAAAGGGAGATAAGCTAAATAAATGGAATTCATTAAACGAAGGAATAGTACACATGTGCTTTTTAGTAGATAACGTTCAAGAAGAATATAATAGAATAAAGGGACTTGGATACAATAATTTTAAATTAAAAAATGGCAGTGAGATATACAAAGTTGAAAATGGGTATTTATTTAAGCTAAAGGCCCCAGAAGGAACCGAAATAGAAATGAGAGATGAAGAAAAAATATAAAAGTGCCACCCACGTGGCAAGTGGCAAGTTAATATAACTTGCCATTTGCCATGTGGGTGGCACTTTTTTTGTGAATCCTTCATATATTTTAGTGATATGACTAATTGGAGGGATTTAGTAAATGTATTACCCCTTTAAATTTAGGGAGGTTTACAAGAATTATATTTGGGGTGGGAGAAATCTGGAGTTCTTGGGAAAGGTTTTGCCAGAAGGAAAGGTTTCCGAAAGCTGGGAAGCTTCTTGCCATGAGGATGGACTTAGTGTCATAGATAATGGAGAGTTTAGTGGAAAAACGCTATATGAGGTTATACAGGAAAAAGGTTCAGAAATTTTGGGGGAAGATATATATAAAGCATATAAAGATAAATTCCCCATACTTATAAAGTTTATTGATGCTAATGATAAGCTCTCTGTTCAAGTGCATCCTGATGATGAATATGCAAAAAAATACGAGAATAATTCCTTAGGTAAAAATGAAATGTGGTATATAATTGCTGCAAAGCCTGGATCAAAGCTTATATGTGGGTTAAGGGATAGTATAGACAAAGAAAAGTTTAAGAAAGCTTGTGATGAAGAAAGGGTAGAGGAGTGCCTAAATTATATAGAAGTAACTAAAGGAGATATAATAAATATACCTTCAGGAACGGTACATGCTATTGGGGAAGGACTTTTAATTGCAGAAATTCAGCAAAGTTCAAATATAACTTACAGAATATATGACTATAATAGAAAAGATATTAATGGAAGTAAAAGAGAGCTTCATCTAAATAAGGCACTAGAAGTTATAAATTTTAGCCAAACAAGTAATGAATCAGGTAATAAACAAATCTGTAAAGAAAAATACAAAGGAATGAGACTAACTGAAAATGCCGGCCTATCTGTAATAAATTCTATTGAAAATAAAGTAAGTGAAGAATTAATCAAAGATGAAAACACGACTATAACATACATGGCCTTAAATAAATACTTTTGTGTAAAGCTTTATGAAACGTCTTGTGGATTTAAGGAAAGTACAAAAGGAGAAAAGTTTCATATATATACTTTTCTCGAAGGTGAAGGCACTATAATTTATAGTAAATCTCAGAAGAAACTATCTTCACAGGATGAAGAAACATTATCCCTTGAAAATAAGGAAGGATTGATAACTAATAAAGCTGAAGAAACATTTTCTAAGGGACAAACGGTATTTATACCTGCATCCTTAGGAGAATATGAATTAAAAGGGAGCTTCAAAGCATTAAATATATATTTGGAAAATGAACAAAACTTAAAAATGCAATTGGATTATTTAAGAAAAAGCGGATATAATTTAGATGAAATCATCAAATAAAAATATAAATAGCAAACAATAAGTAATAATTGGTAGAGAATTCAGTTATTGCTAGATTCTAATCTTAGCTATTATTTATACTTAAACAAAAGCGGAGGATATTATGAGTGAGTTTTTTACAAATTCTATGAATATAGCAAAGGAAATATGCAGGTTAAAGATTAAGAATGGAGACAAGGTGGTAGATGCAACCATGGGAAAAGGCAGTGATACCTTGTTTTTAGCAGGTCTTGTAGGGGAAGAGGGAGAGGTATACTCCTTTGACATACAAAGTGAAGCTATACAGGCCACAAAGGAAAAGCTCCAAAATAATAATATAAAGACTAAAGTAAATTTAATATTAGATGGGCACGAAAATATAGATAAATATGTAGAAGGTGGAGTGAAAATAGTTATGTTTAACTTAGGATATCTACCTTCTTTTTCCCATAGCATTACAACGAAAGCACACACCACAATCGAAGCAGTACAAAAATCCCTGGAGCTTTTAGTACCTAAGGGAGTGGTAATGCTTGTAATATACCATGGACATGAAAATGGGAAAGCTGAAAAGGAAGCCTTAGAAAATTATACAAAAACATTAAATCAAAAGGAGTATAATGTGGTGCAATTAGAGTTTACAAACCAAATAAATTATCCGCCACGATTACTTATTATAGAAAAAAGATAAGAAGTTTTAAGGACAAAAATTAAAGAAATAATATTTTGGTTAAAATTCAAGGAGTTTTTTTATTTGTGTAGAATATATCATATAAACATCAATGATTGTCAAAAAATGCAGAAAAATTGTTAATATATAATGTATTACCTATGATAAAGCACTTGGAGGTCATAGCATGGCTAAATATAAACTTGAAAAATTGGTGGATATGGAAAAACTTCAAAAATTAATGGATAAATTTTATAATATTACAGGGCTTCCCCACGGGGTACTGAATTTAGAAGGAAAATTGCTAATAAGTACAAGGTGGCAAATGGTATGTAAAAGATTTCATAGCGAAATACCTAATTCTCAGGAACACTGTATCACAGGATTTATGAAAAATAGAGAAGTAGAAAGAGGAGAAGATTATATTCTTAATCAGTGTAAAAATGGCCTCATGAGTGCATTTATTCCTATTGAAATAGATGGAGAGGTTATTGCAAACTTTGTTATCGGTCAATTTTTTATAGAAGAGCCCAATTTAGAGATGTTTAAAAGCCAAGCTAAAAGGCTTGAGATGGATGAAAAGGCTTATTTGGAAAGCATAAAAAGTGTACCTATAGTAGAGAAAGAACGACTTGAAGATATAATTTCTTATTATAAAAGTCTTGCAAAGATATTTGCAGAAATGGGATTAAGTAAGATTAAGGAAATCCAATTGAGAAATCAGGTGGAAGTTTGTAATAGGCAGCTACAAGAAGAATTAAAACAGCGGAATGTAGAGCTTCAGCAAAATAATAATCAACTATTAGAAGAACAAGAAAGAATAAGGCAAGTGAAAGAAGCTTTAAGGGAAAGTGAAGAACAATATAAAAGGCTTGTAGAGTTGCTGCCTATAGGAGTATACATAAGAGATAAGGAAAGATATCTATATTGCAATCAAGCAGGAGCTAGGCTACTGGGGGCCAAGGAATCTCATGAGGTAATAGGAAACAAAGTAAGCGATTTTTTAAAATTTACGAAAAACCAAGAGCAGCAGTTTCAAAAGGATTATGAGGATGTAATACAAAGCAACGAAAAACCCTTTAGTCAATGTAGGTTTCTTAGAGTCAAGGACAAGAAATATATATACTTAGAAGGAATTGGAGCTAGGTGTCCTTACAATGGAGAAAACCACATGCTTATAGTATCTCAGGATATTTCAGATAGAAGGGCAAAGGAAAGGCTGCGTACAACTGTGGCTGAAAAAACTCGCCAGCTAAATGAAGCGGTGGCATACGAAAAGTTAAGAACAGACTTCTTTGCAAATCTATCTCATGAACTAAGAACTCCTTTAAATATAATACTAACATCTCTTCAAGTAACTAATATAATATTAGAGGACATGAATATAACTGATAAAAGTGATAACATACAAAAGCTTTTTAGATATAAGGATTTGATTAAGCAAAATTCTTACAGGCTTATAAGACTTGTAAATAATTTGATAGATATAACCAAAATTGATGCAGGATACTTTCAACTTTTCCCTAAGAACTGCAATATGGTAAGTCTTATTGAGGATATAACATTATCTGTAACGGAATATGGGAAAAACAAAGATATAAATATTATATTTGATACCAATGTAGAAGAAAAGATAATGGCTTGTGATGAGGATAAAGTCGAGAGAATAATACTTAATTTACTTTCTAACTCCCTAAAATTTACTCCTAAGGGTGGAGAGATAAAAGTGAATTTTGAAGATCAAGATAAGTACGTACTAATATCCGTAGAGGACAATGGTATAGGAATACCAAATGATAAATTAGAGTCCATATTTGATAGATTTGTACAAGTGGATAAATCCTTATCAAGGAACAATGAAGGTAGTGGCATAGGGTTATCTCTTATAAGATCTCTAGTAGAACTCCATGGAGGGAAAATATGGGCTCGCAGTAACTGGGGAGATGGTTCTAAATTCTTTGTTAAACTTCCTGTAAAAGTACTTTCTCAGGATGAAAATAAAAATATGGATATACCTTCAGGTACAAATAAGGCAGAAAAGATAAATATAGAGTTTTCAGATATATATTTTAGCTAATGACATAAATAAAAAAGTCAGCCCGAGGGCTGACTTTTTACTTTTCGCAGCAGTTTTTATATTTCTTACCGCTACCACATAGACAAGCTTCGTTTCTTCCTATTTTTTCAGGAGTAACTAGTGTTTTAGATGGGCTGTACTTAAGCTTAAGCCCTGCAAGCTTTTCTTTTGGTAAAATTACATTCCATTCAGGAATATTTGATAACTCTTCAGCTTCAGCTTCTGCTAAGTTTATGTATAATTTCTCAAAGTCTATATCAAGTGATATTTCTGTATCCTCTTCTATGTCTTCTAAATTTAGAGGAGTTTTTAAAGCCGTATTTAATCCATCAACTACTCCAATGAATAATGCAGGAGATGTATTAAATTCTTTAGATAAATCAACAACTTGTCCATTAAAAACGTTTTTATGGTTAATAAGAATTTTTTTAATTATATCTTCTTCAACATTTACGTATTCACCCCAAAAGGCATCTTCCCCCTGAGTTTGAACAAAGTATACAACTAGATCTTTCCACTTACTGTATAACCCCATATTTTATTTCTCCTTTATAATAAATTAACTATGTAGCTTTAATTATAATAAAAAAACAATATATTTTCAACTTAAGACAATATATTTCCAGTTTTTATATAAGAAAAGAATATAATGGGTAACTTTAACGATTATTTAGTCGTATTAAATATATATGTGATAGTAATAAAAATGGCTTTCAAGTTGAACTTGACGAGGGTGAAGCATAGGAGCATAAGGGAAATGTATTAAAGTTGTAACCAGATTGTGACAATTAAATATTAAAATAAAATATGTACATAATTCACATATAGTGCATATTTGGCAAAATTTAATAAATACTTAATAATTAGTTAATAAATAATATATGAATAGAAGTTATTATTTAACTAATGATTGCTAACCATCCTCAAAAGGTAATTATAGGTGATAACCGTCCCCAAGGTTTCCAGTGTTAGAAATAGTTGACAAATAATTGCCAATAATTGATAATTAAAAAGAATTTATGAGAATGAATACTTAAAATTTATCATTAGGGGACGGTGACTCAAAGGATGAAGTTGCATGAAGAAAATCTGAATATTAATAAAGATGCTGGAAATACAAAAGGCAATAAGAAGAGAATTTTAGAAATGGATGTATGTAGAGCACTTGCTACTATAGCAGTAATTGTAATTCATACATCAGCTTATACTTTGTCAGGAGTTAAGGATAAAGGCAGTGAACTTTATTATATTACCTTAATAGTAAATCAACTTGCTAGATTTTCTGTGCCTGCATTCGTATTTATATCAGGAGTTGGATTGGCGCTTAGTTATAAAAAAAATACTAATTACTTTAAGTTTGAGTTTAAAAGACTCTCATCTGTAATACCAGAATATTTAATATGGTGTTTTATTTACTTATATATAATAAGCGGTAATAAGAACTTTGGTACATGGCCTTCGCTTATATTAAGCGGAGATAAAGCATACTATCATTTCTATTTTGTTCCTATGATAGTAAAGCTTTATATATTATTTCCGATACTTTATATTGTGATGAAGAAAAAAATGGGACTTTTAGTTTCCTTCTTAATAACAGCAGGAATTTTAACTACAGGTCACTATTACAATATCCCAAATTTAACCTTAGATTTTTATTCCAAAAGGAATATATTATTTTGGATATTTTATTTCTCATTAGGCATATATACAAGTGGGAGGTTATATACATATATAGGTAAGCTTAAAGGATACAAAAAATTCACAACTCTATTATTTATAATCTGCACTGCTTTAATAATAATGGAAGCTATACAGGGGCTGGTGCAGAGTAAACCAATAGATTATTATACAACTTTTTTAAGGCCTTCTATAATAGGATATTCATTAAGTGTGATTATACTTATTTTTTCAATGACATATAGGAATAACTTACCATTTAAGTTTTTAAAGTCTATATCCGATAAATCTTATGTAATGTATTTGTCACATCCTTCAATACTTTACTATTATATGAATTGGATGAAGGAAGTGGATTTGCCATTAGAAAGCGGCTTCTTTCTGATATCATCTACTATAATTTGTATTTCCGGTACATTACTCATAGGAATGATAGTAGAAAGAATTAAATTGTTAATTACTAGAAACAGCTATTAAATTATTAGTCTATTTTTAGTTAATAACTATTTAAGCCTTGAAAATTGCAATATTATAATAGATAGGTTTCAAAAGTCTGCAAAAGTGACATATTATATTTACATTTGTTGGAATTGAGTTCCTTTGAAAAAGGGGAGAAGTAATGTTATTTAGAGCTTTAGTCATTGAAACTTATAAGTATAAAAATATTTAATATTTAAAATTTGTTAAAAACTAAAGAAGGATTTTCTAACAATATGTAGAATAATATAGGCGATAAGTAAAATTTAATCAGAAATACCTGGAGCCATTTACCATAAATTACAAAATAAAAGGTATAGAAAAAAGGTAAATATTGATGTATAATGGGAAATGAGGTTAATAATAGTAAAAAAAGAAATTTTTTATAAAAAAGTAATATATGACGAACTAATGCACTCAAGATTACGTACATATATTATGAAAAAATAAAAAATTGGTTATCTATTAAAAAAAATGAATGATTGGTATAGAAATGCAAAATAAACTATGCTATAATAAACCTTAAGTCAATTGGAATAATTAACCTTTATAATTTACAATAGTTACATTAGTTAGTAAAATATTTAAATATATTTTAACATATAAACAATTTTACTTAATTTGAGGAGGTTATCTTTAATGAAAAAGAGAAACAGAGCACTAGCTAGTGCTACAGTACTTAGCTTAGTATTAACTTCAACAGTTACTGCAACAAATGTACAAGCAGCTGCTGAGGTTACAAGAGTACCAGGAGCTAACAGAGAAACTACAGCAATGGAAGTTGCAAAACAGGTATTTGGAACTGCTGAAACAGTAGTTTTAGTTAATGGATATGGATATGCAGATGCAGTAAGTGCAACACCACTTGCTAAAGCATTAAACGCACCAATATTATTAACTAACAAAGTAGACGTGCCTACAGCTGAATTAAAAGCTACATTAGCTACATTAGGAGCTAAAAACATAGTTATCGTTGGTGGAACTGGAACAGTTACTCCAGCTATGGAAGCAGCTTTAAAAGCTAACTATGGAGTAAAGAGAATAGGTGGAGCTTCAAGATACGAAACTAACGCTGAAGTAGCTAAAGCAGTTTTAGCTAAAACTGGCGCTAAAGCAGGAGTTCTTGTAAGCGCTGAAGGATATGCTGATGCTTTATCAGTAGCATCAATAGCAGCAGCTAAAGGAATGCCAGTATTATTTGGAAACAAAAATGAAGTTCCAGCACCAGTTAAAACTGTAGCTGCAGGACTTGATGTAGTAGCAGTTGGTGGAGCAGGAGTTTTACCAGCATCTGTTTTAAATACAGTTAGCGCTACAAGAGTAGCAGAAGGTGCTAATAGATTTGAAACTAACTTAGCAGTATTAGATCACTTCAAAGCTGATCTTAAATTAGAAAATATATATGTTGCAGCAGGTGGAGCAACTCCTACAGGATTTGCAGATGCATTAGTTGCATCAGCAGCAGCAGCAAAAGCATCAGCACCAGTTGTATTAACTGGAGCAGGAGCTAGCACAACAGCTGTAAGCAATGCTAACAATTACATTGGTGACAACAAGAAAGCAGACACTAAAGTTACTGTAATCGGTGGAACAGGATCAGTTTCACAGGCTATATTCAATGATATAGAAGCTATAATCAATGAAAATGGTGAATTAACTGTTAGCACAGTAAAAGCTGTTAGCAGCACTAAGATTGAAATAAGCGGTAAAAATTTAGCTGAATTAAAAGCTGCTGATGTTACTGTAGCAGATCATACAGTAGATTCATTAACAGTAAATACAGCTGGAACAACAGCAACAGTTGTATTAGAAGATGCATTAGCTGCAGATGAAGAAACAACTGTAAAAGTAAATTCTAAAGAATATAAAGTTACTTTCTCAGTAGAAGCTGATACAGTAGAGGTAAAACAAGCTACTTATGACAATGATACATCTAAACAGTATGTAGCTATTTTAGCAAATGGAAAAGAAACAACTGCGTCTGATCTTATTGCAGCTGGTTATGATGTAGAATTTACAGCTGTAGATAAGAAAACAGGTGGATCTGTTATAGATGACTTCTTTGCAGATGCAACTACTGGTAAGCTAAATAATGATTTAGACAGTGTAATGACAATAGCAAGCAAAGGTACTGATGTTTATATTCAAGTTACCTTAACAAAAGGTGCAGATGTAATCACTTCTAACTTGCAGAAAGTTACAATTAGAAATATAGATTTAGCTGCAAGCTCAATCTCAGGTTATAAATTAAGAAATACTACTGTAACAGGAGAAGAATTCGACCAGAACAGTACAAAATTAGTTGTAGATGATACAGCTTATTTCAAGAATATAAAGGTAATGGTTGATGGTTCTGAAGAAACAGTAACAACAGGTTATACAGTTAAGTCTTCCAATGCTGCAGTTGTATATGTGAATGCAGATCAAGAATTAACAGCTATTGCACCTGGTACAGCAACATTAACTATTACTTATGGAGGCGTTACTAAAACAGTTTCTATAACAGTAGAAAAAGATGAACGTGAATTAGAAAAAATAAAAATTAATAAATTAAACACAGATACAGTAATTACTTCACTTAAAGCTGTTATAAAAGATACTCCAACAGAAGTAAAAATAGTAGCACTTGACCAATACGGTGACCCGATTTCAGTTGATAATGTTCAACCTATAAGTTCAGATACATCAATAGTTACAGTTCCTGATAGTATTGATATTGATGCAGATGTAGATACAGTACTAGGAATAACTGTTGTAGATGAAGGTAGCGCTACTATTACTTTTAAAGATGAAGACGGATATAAAATTGCTAACTCTGTATTAACAGTAAAGACAACAGAAAATGCTGATGCTTCTAAATATGTATTAGACTTATATGAGCCAGTAGATGATGATGCTGCTGATGCTCTTGCTCTTGATGGAGATAGTGGTTTAACTACAGATAATTTCTCTGATGATACAACTATTGATGTTTCAGATGACAATTATATTGTTTATGAATTAAACGGATATACTTCTGAAAATGTAAAGCTAGATCCTCTTACTACTTTAAGTGTAGATGTAGCAGAATCCAAAGCTGGTGTTATAGCTGACTATGCTATCGCTGGTGCTAATAATGATAAGATAGTTGTTAAAGCAGGTAAAGAAGGAACTGCAACAATAAAAGTAACAAATACAGATACTAACGTAATTTATACAAAGAAAATTACAGTTGTTGATAAAGGAACTACTATTAAATCTGTAAGCTTTAAATCAATAGCTGATCCTACTTATGGTAAGACATTTGATTATAAGTCAGCATTAACAACAACTGGTTCAGGTAATGATCCAAAGGTTAGTGGCATTACATTAAGTAAATCAGTGTCTCAACCAATCCGTATACAATTACAGGCTGGAGGCGAATTAGAAGCTGGAACTCTATATATTGACAAGGATGCAGATGGATTATGGAGTGATGGCGATAAGGAAATTGGTAGATTTGTAATTTCAGCAGTAGGAACTATTGGCGGTGAAGAAGTTGACTATTCTGATGTTTATGATTTAGAAGACGGAGTTACAGTAGAATCAGGTGATGATGGTACTATAATATTTAAGGTTGTTGATACAGATGGAAAAGCTGTTGCTTCTAAGTCAGTAGAAGTAGATTTCTAATAAAATCTACTAGACCTTAAAGGTCATAAACGAAGAAACAAATTATAAGTAAAAGAGGGATAATCTGCAGGTTATCCTTCTCCCATGTAAATAAATGAGCGGATTTTACATCTCTATTATCATAAAATGGTTAGATCATATCCCTAACTGAAAAAAATTAATGCATATCTTTTGGCAAGGACACTTAGCGTGTCCTTGTTTCTTTTTGTTCATTAAAAGTAGCCATATTTGTCGCATTAGTTTGTAAAGTAATAACAGTTATCAATTGAGAGGCAGAATGTGTACAACAATTCGTAATTATGGTAAAATAATCTAAGTGGGAGGATGTGATGAGAATGAAAATTAAAGAAAAATTTCAAAGTAAGAATTATATTAATGCACTATTACTTTGTATGTGCTTTGTATTTTTAGTGAATAGTACAACACTGGCAGGAGAATCTAAAAAATTTTCTGAGGGAAATGCAGATACTAATAAAACTCAGTGGACAGTTAAGTTTAAGGGAGAATATTATAAAGGCTCAATAAATAGCAAAACACTATATGTTATACAGGAAAGTACTAATGAGAAGATTTCTTGTACATATTCATATCCAGATGATAGCACTGTAATTATCAAGGCAAAGAAAGACTTGATTGCTGGAGAAAAATATACAGTAGTAGTTACAAATGAAATTAAAAATAAACAAAAAAGCAAAAATATTAAATTAGCTGCAACTAAATCTTTTAATGTTGAGGAAGCTTTGGAGATAAAAGAAATTTATGAGCTTAATGCAATCACTGTAAACAAGGGAGAAAAAGTTGATTTGCCCGAACGAGTAAAGGTAACATATTCAGATGATAGTACAGGATATGTAGATGTAACGTGGGGCTCTGTCAGCACAAGTGCTACTGGAACAAAAACAGTTACAGGTAAAATTAAAAACTCAGATTTAAAGCCTGTAATTAAAGTTAAAGTAGAAAATGACGATGAAAGTAATGATGAAGATATTAAAGAAAAACATATATATGATGTTGATATGGAGTATTATTCATACTTAGGTATTTATAAGGTAAAAGTTAAAACATCATCACAGGTATTTAATGTATATGTAGGCGGCACAAAGCTAGACTATGAAGGCGATGGAGTTTATACGACGACTATAGCGCTTAAAAAAGGAGATATAGCTAAGATAAGTGCCTATGACTATGATAAAACTTTACTTGATACAAAAGATGAAACTATTAAGTAACATAAAGTAAGGAGGAGGTAAAATAATGTTAAAACAAGCGTACAAAAGTATCTCGAGCAAGTTTTTACTTAATCTAGTATTAATAATGTCTTTTGTAATGGTGCAAGCTGTTCTTTTTTCCTCAGAGGCTAAGGCAGCAGTACCCTATACATATACTTTAGCAAGAGAAGATAATAGTAATATCATAAAGATTACATTTGATGAGGGTATATATGTTGATTCAATCAATGATAGTCAAATTGCAAGTAGAGTAAGAATTGCAGCTGCAGGGAATGCTGTACTAATGAGAACACCTAGAATTGTTGAAATGTATGCAGTAAATTCAATAGATAGCAATGAAGTTGAGATTGTTGTAGGTGACTTAGATCCTGATATTATTAATTATGAGATAACTATAGAGCCAGGAGTTATAGAATTTGATAAGTATACACAGCTTTCTAATTTTAAAATTGCATTTTCATCAAGCGAATTTGCTGACGGATTTGAAGATGTTTTTATAAAACGAAGCGCATCTGAGATTAATGATAATATTTTGAGATACAATGCGCCAAGGGATGTAAATGTATTTATTCCTAAAAGATACATAACTAAGATAGAAACAATTCATAAATACAATGGAGTATCAAATTCCACAAAAAGTAATGCGGCTCCTAAACTAACTAATATTGATATACTTACACTTGATGATGTTAAAAAAGTCATAGTGAATATAACGGATTCAAGAGGAAGAGTTATTATGGAAAGTAAAATATTAGAGCCTAGAAGTGACTTTAAAGGATTTACTTTAGGACAAGCTGGCTTGAATATTGAAACTTCAACAACATATAAGGTAAATATTTATGCCTATGATACAAATGGAAAATTAGTAGATAAGAGAACTATAGTCCCTAGAATTGGGGACGATAAGACAAAAGACTTCATTATAAGTGACTATATAACTTCAACATCATCTGGTTCTAAATCCGATAAAAACGTTACTTTATATGATCTTATGAAGGATTTAAAAACCTTAAATTATGCTTTAACAAATTTTAATGAGGAACTTAATTTGATTAAGGTTGCATATTCTAACACACGTGATTACCGTGTGATAAGGAACAGCGGCTCAGCATCTGATATTTTAAATTCTTTAGCTGATGCAATAAATGATGATGACGTTAGATATATTAAGTTTGATAGTGCATTAAATATTACTCTGCCTCAAAATATAACGATATCAAGACCTAATGCCTTTGATAATGACCATGTTCTAATTGAAGGCAATGGAGCTACAATAAATGGTAATATAACCATTGGCGGTGAAAGTAGCGACACCAATACTTATGAATTAAGAAATATGACAATACAGGGAACTTTAACTCGTATCAATCCAAGCAGGTGTATTCTTACAAACGTGCAAGCTACTACAATAAGATAAAATTAGTCAGCACCCCAGGGATCAATCCATTTTATGGAGTGTCCCCTGGGGTGCTGGCATAAGAAGCCAGGGACAAGTGCCCTGGCTTTTATGATTTTAAACTATAAAATTATTTATTCCTAAATCTCTTCAGAAATGTTAAATGAGTTCGTTAATATAATTAAATAATATTTTAAAAATCATGGAGGGGATCGGATGTGAAGAAAAAATTACTTTTAAGTTTAACTATGTTTGCAGCATTGACTTTTTCAACAAGTGTTTTTGCAGCGGAAGAGGTTACTCTAAAGGAAGAAGCGGGAATTACGCCAGATAGTATATTATATCCAATTGATACGTCCTTAGAAAGTTTAGAAGTTAAATTTTCATTAAGTGATGGGGCGAGGATAGAAGAACTAGCAGCCCAAGCACAAGAAAGACTAGGAGAAAGCGAGATAATGTTTGAAGATGGCAATACTAAACTCGCTAGTGAAGCTTTGGGAGCATATAATGACAAAATGGGGGAAGCTGCTGAGGCTCTTGAGACAGTACTAGAAACTACTGAAGCTGAAATTAAAGAAGACTTTGAAAATAGTGAAGCAGTAATACAAGAATCAGGAGAGGTAACAGTTCCAGAGGAACCAAAAGAACTAGAAGAATTAGAACAACTAGAAGAAATAGTACAGGGTGCACAGACAGAGTCTTTAGAGGTTTTAGAAAACCTAGAAGATGAAGCAGGAGAAGACGCGCAAGAGGTTATTTCCGATGTTGTAGAAATGCAGATAACAAAAAGGGAAGCTGTTAAAGCTATGGTTGCACAAAGACATAAACTTAATGCATCAAGAAAGGCTATGAATAAAGCTAAAGTTGCTTTAATAAAAGCCCAAAAGTCAGGTGATGAAACAGCTATTGCAGCAGCTCAAACAGCATTAGAAGAAAGCAAAGCTATTTATGAAACAGATAAAGTAACTATGGTAGAAGTATTTGATAAGAAACAAGCTGCTGTAAAGAGTCAGCCTAAAGAAGTGGTAGATGGTAGTGAGGAAGCAGCAGAAGGAACTGATGGAAGTACAGGAGAACAAGATAAAGTAGATGAAGTAACAGATGAAGAGAAAGCTGAATTAGATAAGCAGGTAGAAGAAGCAGAAGGTAGTGCAGTAAAAGCTTCAATAACAAAAGCTGCAGAGCAACAGATACAATCGCAAGTAACATCAACTAAAGAGGTAAAAAAGGTTAAAGAACCTGTGAATAAAGTAAAGGAAGTAAAGGTTAAAGCTTCAGAAAATAAAAAAGCAAATGTAAATATAGAGGAGAAAAAACAAGACAAGCCTAATAGTTCTCAAGAAAAGAAAGAAGAAAAATCTAAGCCAGAAACTATCCAATCACAAGTAGTTGAAAAAGAAGCTGTATCAGAAGACACTTCAACTAATAAAGGTAACGAGAAGAATAAAAACAGCGAAAAAAGTGAAAAAGGTAAAAGTAAAGGAAAAGATAAATAATTTATAGGGGCCAAACCCCTGGGCAAAAATCCCAGGGGTTTGGCCCTTAACTACATTTGCAGTATGAAGAATGTAGCAATTATTGATGCTCCAACGGATAATACCATATTTCCTTTAAACCAAGATAAAACTCCTCCAAAGACAAGACCTATAAAGGTTGCCACAAGCATGCTGCCATTTAAATCTATAAGTCCTTTAACAATTATAGTGCTTAAAGCAGTATAAGGAATATAAGTTAAAAATCTTCTAAGCAGAGGATTTAACTCTCTATTTGTTAATGTAATTAAAGGTAGCAGTCTAGGTATATATGTAACAGCTGCCATACCTAATATAAGAGGTAAATAACTTTTCATATTGTAGCCTCCTTTGTCTCGTCTTCTATTAATCCTTCATGTGATGATAAATCCTCATCTTTAGATTGCTCTTCGTCTTTAAATATCATAACTCCCAGTGCTGAGGCTAGTATTATAGTAGTGATAATGCTCCAAGCTTCTGGAACAATATTGAAGTGGGAAATTACTACATATATAATACCTGAGAGAATTGATAAAAATACTACATTTAAAGATTTTTTCATTTCAGGAATGAGTATTGATAAAAACATAGCATACAGAGCTACGCCCAGGCTGCTTTGCACAGTTTCGGGTAAAATAGACCCTACTAAATACCCCAGCACAGTGCCGCCTACCCAAGAAGCATATGCCATACCTTCTAATGCAAGTATAAAAGGTAAAGTAAGCTTCTTGTTATTTAAGGATGCTATAGAAAAAGATTCATCTGTAACTCCAAAAGCAATTAAAAATAACCATTTTCTTTTGACTCCCTTAAGGCGCATGGACAAAGCAGCACTCATCATAAAGTGACGTAAATTTAATAAAAATACGGAAAGAATAATGCTTCCTGCGGAAATGCCAGCTTGTATAAGCCCCAATGCTAAAAACTGACTTGACCCAGCGAAGACTACTGAAGAAAATAAAAAGTTGTCTTTAAAAGAGACATTCATGGATTTTGCAAGTAATCCAAATGCCATAGCCACTGGAATATATCCAATAACAATAGGCAGTCCTGAAATAAACCCCTCTTTCAAACTAGTGGAATGTTCACATTCCAAGTTTTGTACTTCCATTTTGAATAAGCCCCCTGTCTATAAATTGGTATGTTAATATTATACAATATCATATAATGATAATAAAGAAAAGGGGTTACCCCAAAGGGGCCAGACCCTTGGGTAGAAATGGGAAAATCGCAACTGAAGGGCCAGACCTCTGGGTGAAAATGTAAATAATAATTTTTGGTGGTGAAAGTTATGGAAAATGAATTGTTGTTAAAAGCAATAGAAGAGTTATTGGATCAAAAGCTGGAGCCCATAAATGTAATACTAGAAGGTATTGAATTAAGGCTTGTGGAAATAGAAGAAAGATTGGATGATATTGAGTCTAGATTAGACGGCGTAGAATCAACGCTAGAAAACATTGAGGAAGACATAGAAAGTTTGACTTAAAGAAAATTTAGAGGTATTATGTAGTATATAATGAATATTTTGTAAATAAAGTTTTGAAAAAAATTATCGATAATAGCCATGATAACCTTAGAAAAAGTGCAAAGCTCTTTTTCAAACTCTAGTTGCTAGTCCTGGGCACTGAAACTTAGGATGTTAAATCCCATAGGAATTGGTGTCTAGTGACTGGTGATTAGCAATTAAGGAAATTATATCACAATTTACTTATAGTGTGATATAATTAGAAAATAACATAAAGTGAAAAACTTAAGATAGAATTATAACGTATATTAAAAGATAGTATAGTTTATGAGGAGGATAATTACCAATGAAGAAGAGAAATTTAAAAACCATTTTAGGAATTACTGTGGCAGGACTTATTATAAGCACTTCCTTTAACTTTTTAGGAGTAAAGGCTGCCAGCGTAGTTAGAGTAGGTGGTAGCAATAGATATTCAACAGCTCAAGATTTAGCTAAGCAAACCTTTGGTACAAGCACTAATGTAATACTTGTAAATGGAGAAGGATTTGCGGATGCAGTTAGTGCAACGCCTCTTGCAAAACAGTTAAATGCTCCGGTGCTTTTAACTGAAGCAAAGACTCTGTCAAGCGGAGTGCTTAGTACTATAAAAACTCTAAAAGCTACAAATGTATACATAGTAGGAGGAACTGGAGTTGTAAGCGATGGAATTAAAGCTGAATTAGAAAAAGAAGGTCTTAAGGTAACTCGTTATGGTACTTCTACAGGATCAAGATATACGACAAATGCCATTGTTGCACAGGAAGTTGTTAAAAAAGCAGGTGTTAAAAAGGCATTTCTTGTAAATGGAGCATTAGGCTATGCAGATGCTTTAAGTGTATCTTCAATTGCTGCAACTATGAATATACCAGTACTTATAACAAGTGCTACTTCAATGGACCCTGAGGTTAAAAAGGTTATAACAGACAATAGTCTTCAGGTAATGGGAGTTGGGGGCAGTGGAGTTTTAGCAGACTCTATTTTAAAAGCTGTAAATGGCACAAGAGAAGCTCAAGGAAAGAATAGATTCGAAACAAATATAAATGTATTAACTAAATATAAATCTACGATGTCTCTTACTAAAATGTATGTAGCAGCTGGGGGAGCAGACTCAAAAGCACAGTTTGCCGATGCATTAGTAGCATCAGCAGCAGCTGCAAAGGATGGATCAATGGTAGTTTTATCAGGACTTGGAGCAGGAAGTGCTGATATAACAAGAGCAAATTCATTCATAGGAAGTACGGTGGCTCAGGATACTCAGGTTAAAATAGTTGGAGGAACAGGAGTTATTACTAAAGCACTTGAAACTCAAATAAATACTGCAGTAGCAGAGGCAACAGGAGATTTAGAGGTAATCTCCATAGAGTAATAAGTATTACTTTTAAATATTTAAAATACAAAGTTTTGGAGGATTAACATGCAGGATAAAAATGCACTTGATATAAAGCTTTCATTAGCACCAGAAGTAGAAACTGTGATGTCTGAAGTACAAAAGGACTACTTAGAAGAAGAAATGGCAGAAACAATTCCACAAATGGAAAAAGGACAAATCAATATTTCAGGAGTTTATGCTTATAAAGATGGAGACAAGCTAGAAGTTAAATTTTATATTGCAAATGGATTTAACCAGGAGATTAGCATTGGGAAAATACCTTTAAAAATTATAAATTCAACAGGTGAAGAAGTTGCATATCAAGTATTTGACCTGAAAGAAATGGGAAAGATTCCACCTTGTTCTGCAAGACCTGGAAAAGTTTACTTCAACAAGGGAAATGTATTTGTTGATGAAATAAAACATGATGATTGGAAACTAGTATTTGATGGAAATATACAAGCTGTAAAGTATGCAGAAATTGAATTTGAAAAGTTTCCTGAAGATATGACGGAAAAAGATAAAAATGCCTTCAATGATTTTTTAACAAAAATCCGTAAGATTGAAAAAGGACAGTTTGCAGCTAATGTATTTACAATGCTTCAATATAAAAATGGAGACATACTTTTAACTTTAGTCTTTAGAAATGGAGCGGATGAAGAAGTTACGCTTGAAAAACTTCCGCTTACATTAGAGGATGAAAATAAAGATGTAATATTTTCGGCAATGTATACATTGGAGGATTTTAAGATAAGCGCGCAGAAAGCAAGGATTCTAAGTGTTGTTGTTAAAAATGACATTTTATTAAAAGATGAATTTGATTTAACAAGGGCAAAGCTTATATTTAGTTTGCGTGATTAGATGATGGTTAGCAGATAATTAAGATTATAGTATATATTAACGGATATTTTTAAATTAAGATGCATCTTGGAATAAGGTGCATCCTTTTTTAGTGCCACTCCCTAAGTAAATCCATTAAATGGATTTACTTAGGGAGTGGTGCCATAAATTAGAAGGAGTATAAATTTATGAAAAAATTTAAGAAGTTTTATATTGAAATTACAAATGTATGTAATCTTGCTTGCAGCTTTTGCCCACAAACCCAGCGTAAATCAGAGTTTATGAGTATAAAAACCTTTCAAAAGATATTAGATCAAATAAGACCCTACACGGATTATATATATCTTCATGTAAAAGGAGAGCCGCTTCTTCACCCTGAGATAGATAAGTTTTTAGATTTAAGTTATGAAAAAGGGCTAAAGGTCAATATAACAACAAATGGAACTTTGATAAATAAAACCAAGGACAAACTTATAACAAAACCTGCACTAAGACAAATTAACTTTTCCCTTCATAGCTTTGATGGAAACGAAGGTGGGAAAGATAAGGATTCTTATATTAATAATATTATCTCATTTACAAAGGAAGCCTTAAATAGTACCAATATGTTAATATCCCTTAGATTATGGAATTTGGATCAAGATAATGTAACTAATCTTCAAAGACAAAGAAATCGGCACATACTGCAGCTAATTGAAAATCAATTTAATCTGCCATATAAAATTGAAGAAAAAATTATTCCAGGAAGAGGAGTTAAAATTGATGACAGGCTATATTTAAATCAAGATTATGAATTTACATGGCCAAGCTTAGATGAAGATGAAGATACTGGCAGTGGATTTTGTCATGGGCTTAGAAATCAAGTAGCTGTGCTTGTAGATGGAACTGTAGTTCCATGCTGTCTTGATGGAGAAGCGGTAATTAATCTTGGCAATATAAACAGCACTGATTTTTCTGAAATAATAGAAGGGGAGCGAGCGAGCAACCTTTTTGATGGATTCTCAAGAGGAAAAGTAGTAGAAGAATTATGCAGAAAGTGCGGATATAGAAAGAGGTTTAGTTAAATGTCTACCCCTGGGGTAGATCTATTTTATGGGTTTACCTCAGGGGTGGCCGCCAGAAAATGGATAAGAGAGGGACGGGTAATGGCAAGTAGCAAAAATATTAAAAGAGTTTTATCTATAATACTCATTTTTCTATGTATGATTTTTAATTCAAACACAATTTATGCGGCAGAGACCATAAGGGATTTAACGAACTATAAAATATTAGAAACTCAATATGATGTGCCGCTTCAAAAGGCTTGGACGGTAAAAGTTACATATCCTTTAGATGGGATTTCAGTAAATAGTACCAATATAGAGCTTGTAAGTAAATCTACCAAGGAAGCTATACCTTTAACTTTTGAATATAGTACAAATGATAAGTTTTTTAAGGTTACTCCAGATTATACAAAGATTAAGTATGGAGAAACCTACACATTATACATTTATGATTTGAAAACTAATAAAGGTACAGCTTTAAATACTCCAGCTAAGATGGATTTTGTGGTAGAAAATCCTCCAGGTGCTGTCCGAAATGTCTTTAGTACAATAGATCAGGCAACCTATGAGCTTACATATGATATTAGGTTTAAATATAACTCCATTTCCACTGTAAATAATGACTATAGGGTGGCAATTAATTTAGGGAAAATTAATGGAACCTTCCAAAAGTATATAAGTTCGAGGTCTACAGATTTTAAGTTAAAGGAAGATGATACAAGAATAACTTCATTGGCCTCAGGTACTGTTAAGGGTGGAGTGCAAAAATCCTTTAAAGTATCGAAAACCTACACTGTAAATAATATAAAATCCACAGTGGATTTATCAAGGACCAAGGGTGACTACTCAAAAATAACAAGTGATATAAGTTACTATTTAAAGCCAACCTATCATGTGGAAAGTAATGAAAAGGAAATCACAAATTTGGCAAACAGTCTCTTTAAAGGGGTGACAAATCCTTATTTAAAGGCAAAGAAGGCCTTTGATTATGTGGTTTTAAATATGAAATATGATCTAAATAGCCCTTATTCTAATCAAGGGGCATTATCTGCTGTTAGAACTAAGGTAGGAGTGTGCGAAGATTATGCGGCACTTATGACAGCGCTTTTAAGAGCAGGAAACGTGCCGGCTAGAGTAAATACAGGATTTTGTTTTTATGACAGTGAGCTTAAAGCAGCAAATAATGATGGGAATTACTTTAGACATGCCTGGGTGGAATTTTATCTTCCAGAATACGGATGGATTCCAGCAGATCCAACCCATGAATACACAAGGGATGGGGTAAAGTATGTAGACTATGATTTCTTTACAAGATTTCCACAGGGAAGACGATATCTTAAAATTCAAGAAAGCATAGAAAAATATGATGATGACAGCATGGTGCTTCAAACCTTCTCAAAATATTCACCTGAATTTAATATAGATGCAAGAATCGTTAAAAAATAGGGAAGGGTTAACAACTATTTGAGCAAGGCAAAGAGTTGTTAACCCTTTTAAGATTTCATTGTCTTAACAAAGATATCTACTATTTCTGGATCAAACTGGGTACCTTTATGAGAACATATTTCCTGAAGAGCATCTTTTTCAGACATAAGCTCTCGGTATACTCTTTTTACTGTCATGGCAGAAAAGGCATCTGCAATTTGAAGTATTTTTGCTTCAATGGGGGTATCTTGTCCTTTTATTTCAAAAGGGTAGCCCTTGCCATCATATCTTGCATGATGATATTTTATTGAATTTATTACTACATCGGATAGCTGAAACCTCTCAAGTATATTTAGTCCATCCACTACATGTCCTTTTATTAAATTGTACTCTTCATTTGTAAGGGGACTCTTTTTTCGCAAAATATCATTTGGAATCAAAATTTTTCCTATATCATGGAACCAACCAGCCAAGTATATTTGGTCAATAGTATCACTTGGAAGGTCTAAGGCCGTTGCAAGGGTTACAGCATAATAAACAACATATTGTGAATGCACATAGCTATACATATCCTTTTCTGCCAGTGTGATGAGAAGACTTTTATACTTATCTTGAATTAGATTAGTGGAGTTTAGGTTTACTGAAGAACCACGACTTTTTTGTTTATTATAGTACATATTCATATCTGCTAAATGCAAAAGTTCCTGAAGCCTTACAACAGAACCATTTTCTGCATAAGACATTCCGATGGAACAAGAAATAGTAATAGGGCTTAGAGCAGGATCGCACTTAAAATGCTTACTTGCCAGAGATTGGTTTAGTTTTAAAAACATATCATGAGCTTCATCCTTGGCTAAGTTCTCAACCAGTGCTACATACTCATCACCGCCAAGTCGTCCTACAATTCCTTGAACATCCATTAACTCTTCGTCAAGAGTTCTCCCCATCTGGATTAAAACATTATTTCCAATGAGATGTCCATAGGTATCGTTAAGATGTTTAAAATTGTCTATATCTATAATAAAGATAGTGATGCTGGAGTGTCTATTATACATCTTTTCTCCCAAATTAATAAGATAACTTAAGTTTGGAAGACCTGTTAGAGAATCGATAATACTGAGCTCCTTATATTTGTCGCGTTCTTTAACAAGTTGTCTTATCAGAAAGCCAATTGTTGTAAAAAGTATAGAACATAAAACAAGGGCAGGCATAATTTTATATATCATTATATCTAAAAATGGTCGCAGGCTTTGTGATGACTCAAAATATTTATATCTAAAAAATAATAGACTAAGCACTACGCTAGCAAGGTTTGGGAATATTATACTTGGAACGATATAAACATAAATAATTGGCACATAAAATATGATTGAAGCATAATTTGTAAAGCTTATGCCGAACAAAACCACTTGGGTGACTAAAACTATAAGGGAAATTACACATAAAATATATTTAAAAGTGATTTCTTCAATATATATTGCTGTGATTAATGCAAAAGCAAAGACTAAAGAACATATAAGTGAAGGAAACACTACTTCAGATAAAAGTCCGGTGGCCAAAGAAAGCGTAAAAATAAATAAAGAAAATATGAAGGTAGCAGGAAACTTTTTTAAGTTTTCTAGCACAAACATCACCTCAATTTAATATATGAAAAAGTTACATTGGGGGTGAAAGAAAAAAATGTCAGTACCCCTGGGGTACTGACATTTTATGGGTCTGCCCCAGGGGCGCAACATTGGGGAGATTAAATTTTAGTAAAGTCTTTTATTATGGTAAGAAGTTGAATATAATAGATAATGTATTTAAAAAGGAGTGATAACATGGATTTTTATTCGTTGCTGTTAATTGCACTAGCATTATCACTAGATGCCTTTGGGGTAACACTTTGTGTAGGACTTAATAGAGGGGCAAACGTAAAATATAAGATGCTCTGTGTAATATCTTCGGCATTTTTTCAATTTTTATTTGCACTAATTGGAGCTTATGCAGGATTTTTATTTAATACATATATAGCGTCAATTCCTGAAATACTAGGTGGAATCATAATTGGTATAGTGGGAGTTTTAATGCTAAAAGAAGGTATGGAGGAAAAGGAAGAGTGTGCACTATTAAGACCGGGGACTGCAATAGTTCTTGGAATCTCCGTAAGTATAGATGCCATGGTAGTAGGTTTTACTGCCCTTCATGAAATACAAGGTATTGCAGCAATATTTGAAAGCACATTACTTGTGGGAGTTGTAACCTTAATTATGTGTCTTTTAGCTCTTGCTATAGCAAAGTATTTGAGTAAAATAGAAATTATAAGTAAATATGCAGATTATATAGGCGGAATAATACTTATATTATTTGGACTTAAGATGATTTTTTTATAAAGGAAACCAAGGACTTATGGCGAAAATATAACTGCCATAGATGATGTTCCATAAATTTACACGCTACAACTTTAGGTGATTAATTATTGAAGCAGTTATTTGTGATATAATTGTATTTACAAAATGTAATTATAATGTGGTACATGAGTGCATAGCTGATATAACAAAGAATAGTGAATAAATGCTAGTAAGTATCCAGCTTTTATTATGATTAATTTGTTGGGAAACACGCTAATTGGAATATAAGCTATAAAAAACTGATATAAAGAATTTTACATAAAGCTCGATAATAAAAAGTAATAACCATAATTTTACTTGCTTTATTTCCTAAATCCTTGGAAATATGTAAATATTGTAGTATAATAGTTTAAGAATGAGATGATTTGGAACCATCAGACAAAGTTCAATGTTAAATTATATTTTTCAATAATTAACCAAATGTAATTTAATGAAATAATTTATAATTTTAAGGGGAGGTTTTTTTACATGAAGAAAACAACAAGCAAAGCTTTAGCTAGTGCTGCACTTACTGCACTTATTGCAGGAATCATTCCAGCACACCAAGTATCCGCAGCTAATGCAGAATTCCAAAGACTATCTGGTAAGGATAGATATTTAACAGCTGTAGAAGTTTCTAAAGCTGGATGGGTAGAGGGATCAGAATATGCAGTAGTTGCAAATGGAGAAGCATATGCAGACGCATTATCTGCAGGACCTTTTGCAAAGAAAAACAATGCTCCAATACTTTTAACTAGCTCAAAAGGAATATCAAATGAAACTATAAGCGAACTTAAAAGATTAAAAGTTAAAAAGGTATATGTTATTGGTGAAACTGGTGTTATGCCAAATAGCATACTAGAAGCAATTAAAAAGAATGTTACAACTGACGTAGAAAGAATAGGTGGATTAGATAGATATGCTACTTCCGCAAAAATAGCAGAAAAGCTTGGAACAGTTTCTGAAGCTATGCTTGCTTCAGGAGAAGGTTATGCAGATGCATTATCTGCAGTACCAGCAGCAGCAGTAAAGGGAATACCTGTACTTTTAACTAAGGCAGGAGAACTTCCAAAGGCAACTTCTGACTACATAAAGGCAAAAGGAATAAAGAAAACTTTTGTAGTTGGTGGAACAGCTTCCGTAAGTGATAAAGTTAAGGGGCAAGTTCCTGATGCTATAAGACTTGGTGGAAAAAACAGATGGGAAACTAACTCTGAAATAGTAAAAAACTTTGCACTTGACTTTAACTTTGATCAAGCATACTTTGCATTAGCAAATGGTGTTACAGGAAAAGAATTTGCAGATGCATTAACAGCTTCAGCTATAGCTGCTAGAGGTGGATATCCTGTAATAATATCAAATAATGCAGCAGATGTTGCTACAAAATCACTTTTAGAAGAGAAATTATCTCCAACAGCTAAATTAACAGCTATTGGTGGAACAGCTAATTTATCTGACTCATTAATAAACTCATACAAGGTAAAGGGACAAACTATAGAAGCTTCTAAAGATGTAACTGGAAATGCTGTAGTTTCCAAAGAAAGTGTAAAATTAAGTGACATGAAAGTTACAGGAAATCTTTATTTAGAAGGAAATAATGCAGAACTTTACAATGTAAAAGTTGATGGTACTTTATTTATAAATCCAGGAGCACAAGGAAATGCAAAATTAAATGGAGTTACTGCAAAGAAAATAGTAGTTCTTTCTGGAGCAAAGGAAAGTATACATTTTGATAATGTAACTACTGACACATTATTTATTTCAAGTAAGAACCAAGTGAGAATAGTTAATGAAGGAACTTCTAACATTAAAAATATAGAAATATTCTCTTCAGCAATATTAGATGCTAAAAATACACTTGGATCAACAGTTGTAGTACTTGATAACTTATATGTAAAAGATGTAGAATTTTTAGGAAACTATACAGGAACTATCTCCTTAAAGGGTGATGATAAAATAAGACTTTACGGAGAAATGGGAATTGTAGAAGTTCACGGTGCAGTTCAGCTAAGAACAGAAGCAGGTACTAAGGTTCTTATAAAGATAAAGACTGATAAGGCTAAAAATTCATCTAAAATAGATGTTCCAGCTGGAACTGAAGTTAAGGTTGAAGGAGCAAATCCAGACAACGTAACTGGAGAGGGAGCTTCAGATGCAGTAAAACCAGGAGATAGCACACCAGGCGGTGGCGGCGGTGGAACAGTAACTACTGACCCGCTAAAAGAAAAAATTGGTAAGGCTATACTTGCATATAATGCATTTGTAGATCAACACCCAGGTGAAGTATCAGAGTATCCAGAAGTACAATATAGCAGTAGAGTTATGACTGTTACTATAGACAAAGCTAAGAAGGAACAGAAACTTTCAACAACATTTAATGCTAAAAAAGAAATGATAACAGCAACTAGATTAGAAAAGTTAAATGACCTTATGGGTAACGTTGATATTAAAGTTGGAAATAAGACATTAATGCAATATGTAGCTTCAAAACAAGCTTCTGAAAAATATATGAATCAAGATGGTTCAGTAAACTACAACGCTATAGCTGCTAGAATTGCAGAAGATGAATTTGATTTCAATGATGCAGTTAAGGTAGCAGAAAGATTGATAACAAATAAGCTTGACGTAACAGCACCAGCTGTGACAGTTGATGGACTAACATTACAAAGCATTGAAAGAGGAAACGTAAAAGTAAACTTTGAAAATGCTAAGGGTAGTGATTTAAAAGCAGGCTTGGATGCAATGTTTGGAACTGACTATGAAGGAATGACTTATGGTGATTTTGAAGACAGTTACAAATTAACAGTAAAAGATGCTAAAGGAAAAGCTATAACTTATACATTGAAAGTTAACTTTAACTAAGTAATTAAAAATAAGCTCGGGTGATAATCTCACCTGAGTTATTTTTTAGTTTATGATAATGATTAATTCCACTAATAACATCAATTACCTTAATAAAATTCGACAAATTGTACTAAAAATTATGATAAATATAATGTATAATGTAAATAGTTAAATTTAAAGGTTAATTTAAATTTAATTAAATAAAATTTTCGATTATCGATAAATTAAAGATGGTAAGTTGAAAATTCATAATTCATAATTAAGGGTGGATAAAGTAATGGTGAAAACATTAAGAAAGTTTTTTTTGACTTTGATAATAATAGCCCTATTGGTTATAGGCTTTGTAGCTCTTGCTTTTAATAAACAAGGGTATACCATAAACAACTCTTCAGCAGAAGGTGTTATAAATAAAATAACCGTTGCTGAGAAAGAAGAAAAAGCAATAGCTTTAACAAAAGATGAAATAAACTCATTGTTTTCAATGGTTTATAAAAATCCTAAACAAAAGGGAGATGTGATTATAAAAACTCCTCAAGTTGATTTAGAAGAAGACAAGGTAATAGCAAAGATACCTGTGACTTATAAATCCATGGAAGTGGTTTTGTGGACAAAGGGAAGTGTCTCCCAAAATGGAGAACATATAATATATTCGCCAGATAGCTTTAAAGTAGGAAAGCTTACAGTGCCAAAGGCAGTGGTTATAAGTAAGTTGAAATCTAAGCTCAAAGATGAAAATATAATTATAGAGGATTATAATATATTAGTAAATAAAAAGGCATTTCCATTTTTTGTAGCTGATATAAATGTGGGAAATAATACAATGAATATAAAAATTAGCAAAATTTCCCCGAGTTTGTTGTTTGATGGAGGGAAAAGTGCTAAAATTGAACTGGACAAATTAAAGGATGAATTAAATTCATTAAAAGAAAAAGGGTTAACAGCAGAGCAAAATCAAAAGATACAAGAAGTTATAGACAAAATAAATAAAAATATAAACTCTAATTCCCGGGAAATATTGCAGAATATTGTAAAGGATATAGATAATATATCGAAAAGTATAAAAGATGGAAATAAAAAGCAGCAAGTTGAAAAGGTGAAAGAAGAGGCAAGTAAAAAGCAAGAGGAAATAAATAAAAATCAAGCACAAGCTAAAGCGTCACTTGCCAGATTATCGGGACAGCTATCAGCAGCACAGTCAGCTGTAAGTTCGCCCGTAGGAAAGCAAGCTATAGGCATAATGGTTTCAACAGCAGGTAAAATGGCTTCAAATCCATACTATAATTATGGAGGAGATGCAGCAGCTGCAAGAGGCTTATATAATAAGCTAACTCCGCAGGAAAAGGCTCAGGTAAAGAATGCTATATTTTCAAATGTAGATATGAATAATGTAAGTCAAATAAGACAGCTTCTAGGAATGTAACAATATCAGAGATAATTAACAAAAAATAATTAATAATTATAGTAGAAATTTTGTAAAACAAAGTTTCCTCATAAATTATTATCTATAATTAATGGGAGGGTTATGATGAACAACAAAAAAATATCTTTAGCATTGGCACTAGCACTATTACTAGCACCGATGACAGCAAAGGCTGCAGAAGATGCAGAAAGCTTTCAAAGGTTAAGTGGTAACAACAGATATGCAACTGCAAAGGCAATTTCAAGTTATGGGTGGACAAGTTCAAATTATGTAATAATAGCTCAAGGAGAAAACTTTCCAGATGCCCTTTGCGCAGTACCACTTGCAAAAAAATACAATGCACCAATACTTTTAACGTCAAAAGATACTTTAGTCAAGGAAGCAGAAGAAGAGCTAACAAGGTTAAGCCCTGAAAATATAATAATTGTAGGGGGAGAAGGTTCCATATCTACAAAGGTTGAAAAATATATAAAAGATACATTTAAAAGTGCAGCATTAGAAAGAATTGGTGGGAAAGATAGATTTGAAACTTCAACTAAAATTGCAGAAAAGCTGGATTTTAAAGGAGAAGTAGCATTAACTTCCTCAGTAAGTTATGCAGATGCACTTTCCATGGCGCCAATAGCTGCAGTTAAAGAAATGCCAATACTTTTAACTCCTAAGGATAATCTGTCAAGCTATACATCAAATTATCTAAAAGGAAAGACAGTAAATAAAGCTTACATAATAGGTGGAACTGGAGTTGTAAGTGAAACCTTAAAAAATAACATTGGAAACTCCCATAGAATATATGGTGAAAATAGATTTGCAACTAACGTGGCAATTTTAAAGGAATTTAGCAGTGAATTAAGCAGCGCAAATGTATTTGCTGCCCTAGGAAACGGACCAAAGGGTAATGAATTTGCAGATGCATTATCTGGAGCTGCACTAGCTGCAAAGATGAATGCACCTATGATACTCACAGATAAAGCATTACCTAAGGAAATAAAAAGTTATATCGCTTCTGATCTTACAAAGGAAGCAAAATTATTTGCTCTAGGCGGAGAAGCTGTGGTTTCAAACAGTGTCATAAATGAAATAAAGGCAAATAAAGGACAAGGTACAGAAGTTGAAAATCCAGAAGTACCTGTAGAACCAGAAGTGCCTGTAGATCCTGAAGTTCCAGGAGGCGGTGGCGGAGTAGTAGTTCCGTCTGATCCAGTGGAAGTTCAATCTGTTAATTTAAAAACTGATGATGGAACTAAGGTACCTACCTCTATAAATGGCGACAAGGTTATCGTAGATTTGCCAGATGGCTTCAATGGTAAGATTACTCAGATAATAGTATCAGCATCAAAGGATATAAAGAGTGCAAAGGTTGCAGGAACAGAAGTAGATGCAGCTACAATAAAAAGACTCTATGGGGATGATAGAAAAAACATGGATTTAATAGTATATCTAAGAGATCAGGGGTTAGATACAGAGGGAGATGGATTATCAGCCTCAAGCATTATGATGCTTAATAATAGCTCCATAACAATAAGGGATGATAATGGTAGCAGTGTAACCTATAGATTATCAATTAAATAATTAACAAGCCGGATTTTTGCCGGCTTAGTTTTTAAGGAGGAATAAAGTTAATGGAAGAGGAAATAACCCTAGATCTTCGGGATTTATTTATAATGCTTAGAAAAAGAGTTAAATTAATAGTAGCTATAACTATTGCATGCACATTACTTTCAGCAATATTAAGTTTTTTTATAATAAAACCTACCTTTGAAGCGAGGACAAGTATAATAGTAGGAAAGCCTCAAACAACTGAATCAAAGCTTGATAACAATGACGTTGCAATGTATCAAAAGCTTATAAAGACCTATGCTGTAATTGCAAAGTCTGAAAGAGTTGCTCAAAATGCATCAGCTAAATTAGGTGATAGATATACAGTAAAAGAGATTCAAGAAATGGTAAATGTAACACCACAGCAGGATACACAAATCCTTGAAATAAAAGCGGAAAACAAGGATTCTAAGGAAGCAGCAGCGGTAATCGATGCTATAACTTCAGCCTTTGTAGAAGAAGCCAAGGTATCATTTCCAACAGGAGGAACCATTGAAATACTAGATAGAGCAAAGGTGCCAGAAGACCCAATAAAGCCTAAGAAGGCTCTCAATGTAGCTATAGCTTTTTTCTTAGGACTTATGGTGTCTGTTGGACTTTCCTTTGTGCTTGAGTATATGGACAAGACTATAAAGACAGAGGAAGATGTTGAAAGATATTTAGGTATGCCTGTTATAGGAATTATTCCAAAATATGAAGAAGAAGTGCAAAAGAATTATTCAGCTGCGTCTGTAGGAAAAGTTATATCAAAGCAAGTAGAAGGTTAAAAGAGGTGAGATTCTATGTTTGATATACATAGCCACATAGTACATGGTATAGATGATGGAGCAAAGACATTAGAGGAATCCTTAAAGATGGTAGGTATTGCAGAAGAAGAGGGATTTGATTATATTGTTGCAACTCCTCATTATGCTAGGGGATATTATGAAAATTCATATGAAAGCATAAAGAAAAAGGTAAAGGAATTAAATGTTATTATACAGGAAAACCGTATGAATATAAAAGTACTCCATGGGCAAGAAGTGTACTTAGATGATTGCACTTTAAAGGATTATAAAAACGGGCTTTTAGGGTGCATTGGAGATACAAGTTATATGCTTGTAGAATTTCCTATGGATAAGTTACCTAAAAATGCCCTAGATATTTTATATGAGTTAAGAGTTAGAGGGGTTAATCCAATTATAGCTCATCCTGAAAGATATAAGTATTTTATAGAAAAACCATCATTGATAAATAGCTTTTTAGAAGAGGAATATCTTTTTCAAATAAATGCAGTGAGTTTAAAGGGGTTATTTGGAAAAGCGGTTAAAGATACTGCAGTGACATTCATAGAGCATGGAATAGTAAATTTCATAGGATCAGACTGCCATACCCTAAATAAAAGATGTCCAGGTATAGTAAATGGAATCAAAATAATAAATGAAATCTCACCAAGAATTGTAGAAGATATAGAACAAAATTGTAAATGTTTATTAGAAGATAAACCAATAGAAATTAATTATAGGTTTATAAGAGAGAGAAAGAGTATTTTTAGCTTTTTTAAAGGAAAATCGCTTTTTAATGCAAATTAAATGAGTTGTACGACTTAAAATTAAATGGAGTGAAGAAGATGAAAGTTTCAGAACTTATTACAATAAGAAAACCACTGTCACCTATTTCAGAATCATATAGAACACTTAGAACCAACATAAAGTTTTCATCTGTAGATAAGGAAATAAGGGTTATAGTTGTTACAAGTTCGGGCCCTGGAGAAGGAAAATCTACTACGGCATCAAATCTTGCAGCAGTTATGGCTCAAGCAGGTAATAAAACTGTAATTATAGATTGTGATCAAAGAAAACCAAGGCTTCATAAAGTATTTGGACTGTCTAATGAAAGAGGTATATCTGACATTTTAGCAAAGGAAATAAAATTTGATGATGCAGTTCAAAGTACTGAACAAGAAAATTTAGATATCATAACATCAGGAACAAAGCCACCAAACCCTGCAGAACTCTTAGCTTCAGCAACGATGAAAGAGTTCTTAGAATCTTTAAAAGAAAAATATGATACTATAATAATAGATACCCCTCCTATAGTTGCGGTAACAGATGCTCAGCTATTGTCGAGACATGCAGATGGCTGTATACTTGTAATAGCATCACAGCAGGCAGATAGAGACGCAGCTATAAAAGCAAAGGAGCTATTAGAAAAGGTAGATGCTAATATGCTTGGAGTAGTATTAAATAAAGTAGACACAACTCATAAGGGATATTATGGAGCTTACTATAGCTATTATGCAGAAGAAGATGGCAGTGATAAAAATAAATAAGCGGCATATAGGAAATTCTGCAGGAGTTATTAAGTGAATCTTGCAGAATTTCTATTTATCCTCTTATCTTGTAGAAAACTGTCGCAAAATTTTTTTAAACATTTAACTTTACGTTACTTTAGCGAGATAACTATTTAATAACATGAATATTTTAAATATATTTTAATAAGGAGAAGGTTTTCAAAAGGAAAAATGGAATTAAATTCAAAATTGTTACACCAAAACCTGAAAATAAAAACATGAAATACATAAAAAATGTAACGTTTATTACATATGTTGGAATAATCGATAAAAAAGCTTTAATTCTACTTTCAGCTAAATTAAAAAAAACCCTATAAGCATCTTTTTTAGAAAATCATGGAAGTATAGCAAAGAATGTGACAGGTATCTTAAGTTAAACCGAGTATTTCTGACCTATTTACCAAGGAGTCTAAATAATCACGGTTTAAGGGCATTAGCAAATTGTTATATAATAACTATGCTGTTAACTATTTATTAATGATTTGTTAACGAATTAAAATGTATAATAAAGGGTAGAAGGGGGAGTAAGGATGCAAGAGGTAAGGCTTGAAAGAGAAATTGAAACAAACGAAGATATGTTATTTCCAAAGGAAATAGAAGTACCACGGACTTATTCAAAACAATATGATAAAAGTAGAACTTATTTTTTTATAAAAAGGACAATAGACATAATTAGTGCCTTAGCTGGGTTAGTTCTTATGTCTCCCATAATGTTAATTACAGCAATATGTATTAAGTTTGAATCTAAAGGCCCTATAGTATTTTCTCAAGAAAGAGTAGGAGAAAAGGGCAAGATATTTAAAATGTACAAGTTTCGTTCCATGGTAATAAATGCTGAGGAACTTTTAGACAAGCTTCAAGAAAAAAATGAAATGACAGGTCCAATGTTTAAGATAAAGGAAGATCCAAGAATCACAAAAGCAGGAAAGTTTATAAGAAAGACAAGCATAGATGAACTTCCACAGCTATTTAATGTGTTAAAAGGGGACATGTCTTTAGTAGGCCCAAGACCAAGCCTTCCAAAGGAAGTTATGAAGTTTACAAAGCGTCAAAAGTTAAGACTTATAGCTAAACCAGGACTAACTTGCTACTGGCAGGTAAGCGGCAGAAACAAAATAGGCTTTGAAGAATGGATGGAACTAGACATTAAATACGTAGAGGAAAGAAACACCTTAACGGATATAAAACTAATACTTAAAACCTTCGGCGTGCTGTTTGGGGATGAGAATGCAAGCTAAAAAATAAATATGATATATACTTTAAAACAATAGTTTAAAATAGGGTGACTATATTGATATTAGCGAATGTTGAAAATAAGACAATGTTTCTAGTTCTACTTAGAATACAGATAAAGTGAAAAGTTAATGAAGTCATATGTAGTAAAATGAAATTATAAGTGATAAAGTCATAGTAATAAAGTATTACAAGAGAGATGGCAAAGTTATTTCATAAAGACATAGCAGTTTTACGTGCAATATCATATTAAATACTTAATAAAATGATAAGAATTTTAAGAAAAGTGGAGTTGTGTAATGGTGCAATCAAGAGATTATAAGAGTAAAATGCATATCGTTTATGCTAGCGATGACAATTTTGCCGAAATTATGGGCGTGTCCATTTTGTCCTTATTTCAGAATAATAAGGATGTGTCAGAAATTATAATTTACATATTAGACAGTGGTATAAATGATGAGAATAAACAGCGAGTTGAAATGGTGTTTAGAACATACAACCGTGAACTTCCCGTATGGATTCCAGCTATAAATATAAATGATGTTCTTGGTATTGAGGTCAGGCAAGATAGAGGTTCTATCAGCCAGTTTGCAAGACTATTTATTTCAAGAGTTCTTCCAGAAGATTTAGATAGGGTTTTGTACCTTGATTGTGATATTATTGTTAATAAATCAATCTCAGAATTGTGGAATATGGATTTTAAAGGTAAGACAATTGCAGCATTGCTCGATCCATTTAGTATTCTATATAGAAAGAATCTTGGTTTAGAGAAAAATGATGTTCTTTTCAATTCAGGTGTTATGCTTATTAACTTTCAGAAATGGAAGTTAAATAATGTTGAAGATAGATTATTAAGTTTAATAAATAAGTATAATGGTCTTATTCCGCAAGGTGATCAAGGAGCATTAGGGGCTATTCTTAGTAAAGAAACGTTATTAATACATCCGAAGTTTAATGCTATAACACTTTTTTATGATTTTACTTATGAAGACATGATGATATACCGTAAATCACCTTACTATTACAGTAAAAGTGAAATAGAGAATGCTAGAGATAATCCTGTAATTGTTCATTTTACAACAAGTTTTCTTTCTAGGCGAGCTTGGAATGAGGGAAGTAAGCATCCATATGCAGAAAAGTGGATTGAGTATAAAAATATGAGTCCATGGAAGGATGAGAAGTTAAGAATTTATAAGGTTAATCAAGGATGGAAGGAAATCTACTTAAGGTTGTATAAGAAACTACCTATTAATGTATCAGTTAGATTATCTGGATTACTACAAGCATATGGTAGACCATTGTTGATTAAGGCTAAGTATAATATTCATTGGAAGGAATGAATGCATTAGAAAAATACAAGAAAGATATAAATTAGGAGAATCAAATTAGATAAATCCAGATTAATTCTCATCATAGGTCAGTATTATGTAATTTGTACTGTGATATCTTTATAAAAAATAAGATGTATAGAATAATAAAAAGCGACGCTTTCAGTACTCTTGAGGTATAGATAATTACAATCGTAAATATCTATATAAGCAATAATGATGTTTGATAAATACATGTAAAGTACAGTAGTAGGAAAGAAACTGATAAACTAATTTAGATAAAACGGTGCTGAATGTAAGTAGAAAGTAGGTGTAATGTGTCTGAAAAAATAGTAGTTATGCATTTTGTTTCAGGATTAGTATCTGGTGGAGTTGAACAGATGTTAGTAAATTATTGTTCATATATGGATAAAGATGAATTTGAGTTTATAGTTGTGTATCAGCATGATCCAATTAAAGTTTGCATTGAAAAAATTGAAAATGCAGGATGTAAAACATTTAGAGTAACTTCAAAGGAAAAAAATCCAGTTAAAAACTTATTTGAAAGCTATAAACTTATTAGAAAATACAAACCACATATTATTCACTCACATATGAATTTGATGAATTTCTTCCCAATGTTCGTAGGATATATATGTGGTGCCAAAATAAGAATAAGTCATTCACATATAGCTGAGAAAAACAAAAGTTTTTATTACAGCATTTTTGCAAATTTTTGCAAGATGTTGATTATTATGTTTTCTAATGAGTTTTTCGCTTGTGGACATGAAGCTGGTGAGTATTTATATGGCAAGAAAAGAATGCAGAAAGATAAAATTACTATAATCAATAATGCAATAAACCTTGATGAATATGCACCAGATGAAAAACATAGAAAATTAGTAAGAGAAGATTTAGGAGTTTCTAATAATTTTGTTATAGGCCATGTTGGTCGTTTCACAGAACAGAAGAATCATAAGCGATTAATTGAAATATTTAATGACGTTGTAAAAATTAGAGAAGATGCTGTTTTATTACTGGTTGGTACAGGTGAATTAGAGAATAACATCAAAGAATTAGGCAATCAACTTAATTTAAATAGTAAAATCAAATTTATCGGTACAATTAGTAAAATGGTACCAATGTATAGAGCTATGGATATTTTTGTTCTTCCTTCACTTTTTGAAGGGCTTCCAGTTGTAAGCCTTGAGGCTCAAGCAGCAGGATTAAGATGTATTTTTAGTGATACAGTAGCACATACAGCTAAGATTACGGATTTGGTGGAGTTTGTTCCATTGACTCAAAACAATTCACTATGGGTAGATAGGATGTTATCTCCCAATGACAACAAAACAACTTATTACAAAGAAGCTTTAACCAATGCCGGGTATGATATTTTGGTTGAAAGTAAGAAATTAAGTGATTTATATAAAAAATTAGTTGATATAAGAGGAAGATATGGTGCTAAAAATAAAAAAAGATAATATGGCTACGCCAATATTAACAATATTAAAATGTATGTTTATAATTTTAATTTTTTTTACTTTATATATATTCTCAAATTGCAACCCCAATATAATATTCTGGGCAAATATGGTTTTGGTACTAGCAATTATTTCTGAATGTCAGTTTTCATTAGTTACATTAGTAGTTGTTATATCAAACTATGTTTTAATTAACTTGTTTTTCTATTATCAAACAGGACAAGCATATGGTATCTTAGCTCATGTAAAAGATCTTAACTATAGTGAGATGCTAATATATAATCTTATGTTTAATTTCTCTATTTATATTTGGATTACATTAACTAAATTCTTGGACTATGAAAAGATATTATTAAAAAGACATTATTGGATAAATAGGATTGCAGCTAATACATGTGCAATTATTGCAATCATTGCTGTTATAATTGCATTCCCACAAATGATATTTACCTTTGACAGCTCAACTAGATTTCAATCACTGCTTCCAGGAAATGGATGGAATCATTTGGCTATAGTTGCACTTATTTTTGCAGTAACAAGAATTCAAGATAGCATGTTTATCAAAATATCGTTAGTATTTATAGTATTTTGGTTTCTAGCTCATTATGAGCGAGTAGATATAGTTGGTTTCTGCTTTGCATTTATATCTTTATTTGCAATAAAAAAGAATTTAAAAATTAATGCAAAATTTATTATGAGATATGGAATAATGATATTCATAATTTTTGGATTTTTGGTATACATAGGAGAAGTAAGAGCAGGGAATATTTCAATAGATTTATCTATGTTATTAAAGCATATAGTGTCACAAAATACAGCATCTGATATAGGATATGTTTTTCATAGTAGTACAAAATATGTAGAAGACTATGGATTGTTACAAGGAAGATCGTATATAACATATATACAAGGGGCTATACCAATGTTTGATACACCGTTAAGGGCTGGAGGTATAATAAAAACTTTATACGGTACGCCAGGAGGAGAATATATTTTAACGGAACCTGTTATTAACTTTGGTTTTATTGGAGTTTTGATTGTTACCAATATATATATGTTTATCTTATATAAAATTGTAAGAAAAAGTTCTGCATATAGGTATTATCTATACATTTTTTTAATGGTTGCATCTTTTAGATTTGTTTGGTATGGACTATCATATATAGAAACAGCCATTCTATATTTTATACCATTTATATACTTTTTATGTAGAAAAATTAGCGGACCTAAAATGTTGAAACCAATTATTTATAGGGAAAGTGAGAGATAATTATGTTAAAGATTGGAGTTCTGAACTGTTTTCAAATAAAGAATTATGGTAGTGTATTGCAATCATATGCAATGGAAAAAGCAATACAAAATCTGGGATATAACGCAGTAAGTATTTATTATAATAAGGATAGAGGACTCAAGCAATATATGGAGTATTTACCACAGCTTATGATTAAAGAAGTTGTACTTATGAAATATAAAGGTGTTCATAAGAAATTGTATTTGAAATTTAAAAATAAAGAATTAAATAAATTAATTTTACAAAGAAATTTAAAGTTTGATAAGTTTGTTCAAAATAATTTTAACTGTTCAAGTCATTATATAGGTATTGACAACTTAAAAAAATATGCTGATGATTTTTCAGCTTTTGTTTTGGGGAGTGATCAAGTATGGCATCCCATAAATTTAGGTAGTCATTATTATACCATGGAATGGATACCGCATAACAAATATAAAATAACTTATGCTGCAAGTTTTGGCGTTTCTTATATACCTAAGATTCAACAAAAAGCAACATGTAAATATCTTAGTAAGATTAATTCAATTTCTGTACGGGAAAATTCAGGAGCGTTAATAGTTAAACAATTTACTGGTAAAGATGTACCTGTGGTATTAGATCCAACATTATTATTACCGAAATCTCATTGGGACACTATTGCTAGACAGCCGAATATGTTAGATGAAAAATATATTTTTTGCTATTTTCTCGGAAACAATAAATTTCATCGTGAATTTGCAGAAAAATTAAAAAGACAAACAGGATTCAAAATTATTACATTACCTTATATGGATGAAATTGTGGAAGAAGATTTTGATTTTGGTGACTATAAGTTATTTGATGTTGGACCTTCGGAATTTTTAGGATTGATTAAAAATGCTGAATATATATGTACAGATTCATTTCATGGAACCATATTTTCAATTCTATATAATAAAAAGTTTTTAACTTTTAGTAGGCATGTAAATAAATCAAAAGGATCTACAAATTCAAGAATTGATACTTTGCTTGATAGTTTATGCTTAACTTCTAGAAAAATGAGTGATACTGAAGTTAAAGCTGAGGCATTATCGTTGATTTCTGATGATATCGATTATAACTTAGTTGAAAATAAACTTAAAAGGCTGATTGAAAAATCAACATCGTATTTAAAAGCTCAATTATCTAATGTGGAGGCAGAAAATGGAAGTTGATGAAAGAGGATATTTATATAAAAAGATAGGATATGTAGTACAGCATTTTGATAACAATATCCAATATGAGAGCACTTCAGGTGGTGCATTTACTGCAATTGCTGAATTTGTGATTAATAATAATGGGGTAGTTTTTGGCGCAACAATAGATAATGATAATTGTGTTAGGCACATTATGGTAGATAAGCGAGAAGATTTGTACAAACTCCGTGGTTCTAAGTATGTACAAAGTGACTTAGGAGATTGTTTTAGAATGGTAAAAAAACTATTATCCAAGAATTATTCTGTTTGTTTTAGTGGAACGCCTTGCCAAATAATGGGATTAAAGGCTTTTATTGGAAATGGTGAGTATAATTTGATTACAGTAGATGTTGCGTGTAAAGGTGTTCCATCTCCTAAGGTATGGAAAAAATACATTCGATTTCAGGAACATAATTATAAAAGTAAAGTCATTGATGTTAAATTTCGTGATAAAAGCCTAGGTTTTTCAAGTCCTTCAATGCAATTAAAATTTTCTAATGGCAAAGTTTATAGAAAAGGGCATGAATCAGATTCTATGCTAGCTCTATTTGTAAATGAGATTCTTAGTAGGCAATCTTGCTATAAGTGCGGAGTCAAAGGAAGAAATCATTATTCTGATTTTACAATATTTGATTGTTGGAGCATTGGGGAGATTTCTGCAGATTTTGATGATGATAAGGGAACTACATCAGTTTTAATCAATACGAAAAAGGGTCAGGAGATATTTAACAAGATTACTGATTTGCGTAAGCAAGAATATGATTCAACTGTGTTGGTAAAATTAGATGGGATCATGGTTGATCAGGCGGCTACTCCTAATAAACTTAGAAATGACTTTTATTTTGATTTAGATAAACTAGATTATAAGAGATTAATAAATAAGTATCTACCACCAAAACTAAAAAACAAAATCAAAGCATTTCTAAAACCAATATTATATAAACTTGGAATCTTAGAACGTATAAAAAAATTATTATAAACATTTAATTGAAAAAGTTGGAATAACTTAAAATCTTACAACGAAGTATGAAATGTACGGAGAAGTTTATATTTTTGGTATATTGTAGTTTATACATTATTTATATAATTATGAAGTTTTATGATATCAGGTGTATTACTTTTTCATTAGTAAATGTGAAATTAAAAGAATAGAATTATATTTTTACTCTTTACTAATGTGTACATATTTGAAGGGATAGATAAGATGAAAAATAAACTTTTAATAAATACCATAATGCTATATATTCTTACTTTTTCTAATTATGTCTTTGGATTTATTACAGTTCCATATCTAACTCGTGTATTAGGTGCTGAAGTCTACGGGAAAATTGGATTTGCTACTGCATTTGCTGTGTATATTCAATTGGTACTTGATTTTGGATTTTTATATTCTGCTACTGCTAGAGTAGCTGCTAATAGGGCAGATAATATTAAATTATCAAAAATTATGACTAGCGTTGTTATTTGTAAACTCATTTTAATTTTAATTTCATCAGTATGTATAGGTATAATTTTGATTTTTATTCCAATATTCCGAAGTGATTGGGTATTATATGTATTATATTTTCTCTATATGTCCATCAACTCGTTAATTCCAGATTTTTTGTATCGTGGCATTGAAAATATGAAGATTGTTACTTTTAGAACAGTTATGGTAAAAATTTTTTTTACTATATGTATTTTTATAACAGTAAAAGATCAAACGCAGTATAGATTTGTACCATGCTTTTATATTTTGGGGTCATTAGGAGCTGTATTAGCAGTATATGCACATGTATTAAAAAAGCTAAAGTTGAGATTTGTAAAAGTTAGCTTTTATGAGGTGAAAGAAACATTATTTGAGTCGGTTCAATTCTTTGTTTCTAGGGCTGCAAGTACAGCTTATACGGCAATGAATACACTTGTTTTAGGATTTATATATCCTTCTGGAAGCATATTGGGTTTTTATTCAGCATCAGAAAGACTAATTACTGCTGGAAGAGGGGCAATAACGCCGATTTCAGATAGTATATATCCTTATATGATTCGACATAAAAATTATAGGTTGATAAAAAATATAATTTTAATAGGTGAGGTTATTTTAGTTGTAAGTTGCATAATTATAGCTATATTTGCAAAAGAAATATGTATGATTATGTTTGGCAAGGAATATATAGAAGCGACTAATATTTTAAGGTATATGCTACCATTGATTATCATTGCTTTGCCTAGTTATTTATTAGGATATCCAGTACTAACACCATTAAATATGACCAAATATGCAAATGCTTCTAATGTAATTGGTTCAATATTTCAATGTTTAGGTTTAATAGCCTTGTATTATTTAGATATACTAAATGTTTACACCATTTGCATTTGTACATGCTTAACTGAATTTGTCGTTTTATGCATTAGAGTTTGGGCGGTATATAAAGGTTTCAGAAAAATAAATAGATTATAGTTTTAAAAATAGAAATTAAAAGAATATTATTTAATAATTTAAAGTTTTTTAGACAATTGAGAGAGTTTCATATTTGATTACATAGTAGAAGAATAAATATCTGAGTTTTTTAATTAACACATAATTTATCTCTATCAATATCTTAAGGCAAGGTGACTAATAAATATTTAAGATAATGATAAGAGCTAATATTGAGTATGGTAGAGCAGCAAAAATATAAGACTTTTAAGCTTTTGCGAGGAAGATAGAGGTTGGTACCAATTAATAGTGCATTATATTAATATTCAATTAAAAACAATTGATAAAATAATTTAGGCTATTTAACTATAAAGATTAATTATATAGCTTTTATATGGAAGTCAATAAACAATTCACCAGATAATATTGGAAATGGAAAGGGATAATTTATTATGCGAGCAATTAATTTAATCAAATCAGAAAAGGATTTACCTATTTTGTATGAAAAAAAAGAAGATTGTTGTGGTTGTACTGCATGTTATGCTATTTGCCCAAAAGATGCAATAAGTATGAAAACAGATGAAGAAGGATTTGTATATCCAGTGATAAATGAGAGCAAATGTGTTAGATGCTACATGTGTTTGAAAGTTTGTGTTTTTAAAAAAGTTCAGCAAGATGAATAATGCTGAATTAGCTTTTGAGAGGTAGTCACTTATATAATAAGTTATAATTAAGCCTGTATCTATAAAATTACAGGCGATCGAAAAAACACAGAAAAAATAGTACAAAAATCGACAGTAGCCAAGAAAAGAGTTACAGAATTTATTGGGGGGAGTTATAAATGAAAATCAGAAAAGCAGTAATTCCAGCAGCAGGATTAGGAACAAGATTTCTACCAGCAACTAAAGCTCAGCCAAAGGAAATGCTTCCTATAGTAGACAAGCCTACTATTCAATATATTATAGAAGAAGCGGTAGAGTCGGGGATAGAAGAAATACTTATAATTACTGGTAGAAATAAGAGAAGTATAGAGGATCATTTTGATAAATCTGTGGAATTAGAGTTAGAACTAGAACAAAAAAATAAACAGGATTTGCTTAAGGTGGTACGGGATATAAGCCATTTAGCAAATATACATTTCATTAGACAAAAGGAGCCTAAAGGGCTAGGACATGCTATACATTGCGCTAAGAGCTTTGTAGGCAACGAGCCCTTTGCTGTAATGCTTGGTGATGATGTGGTAGACAATGAAGTACCTTGTTTAAAGCAGCTTATAGATTGTTTTAGTGAATATAAGACATCAGTACTTGGGGTTCAGCGTGTGGCACAAAGTGAAGTTTCTAAGTATGGTATTGTTAAAGATTTAAAGATAGAAGGCAGAATTTGCAAGGTTAAAGACTTAATAGAAAAGCCAAGCATGGAAGAAGCTCCATCAGACATAGCAATTCTAGGCAGATATATACTTATGCCTGAAATATTTAATATTTTAGAAAACACAGAGCCAGGTAAGGGTGGAGAAATTCAGTTAACGGATGCATTAAAAACATTATTATCTCAGCAAGCAATTTATGCCTATGAGTTTGAAGGCAGAAGACATGACGTTGGAGATAAATTAGGATACCTACAAGCCACAGTTGAAATGGCTTTAAAAAGAGAAGATTTAAGAGAACCTTTCATGGAATACTTATTAAATACAATTAAAGCAGAGGAAATTAAGAGCTCTACTATTTCTTCTGAAGAGGCAGCAGCAACCAAATAAATCCAGAGGTCAGGTGCCTGAGATTAACTGCAAGATAGTAGAACTCAGTAGAATGAAGAGAAATGATATGCTCTCCATTTTGCTGAGTTTTTTATTATTCGTTATTTCTATTTTAGTGGCAGCAACTTCATATACCTAATGGGTCTTTCCAAGCTCATACATTTACTAAGCTCATTAAGATTATAATGAACTTTAAATAAGGTGCGATGAACATTAAAAAGCATCGCTTCAAGGTGATGTTCAGGATCTAGTATATATGCTTGAATTGTAGTTTCACCTGCTGCATACTTGGCCATTACTCGGTGGTTACCATCTGCTATACAAAAGTAGGGAGAACACATTGGGTATTTTATTCATTAATTTTCACCATTAACCCTATAGTTATTTTCCTTCCCTTGTATTTCTAGGGTATTACCCCTGCACATTTCAAGTATTCGGCTTCCTACTGCTTCATCAAGTTCTAGAAGTTTTTCCATGGTGTATTCGCTGGAAATTATCATGGGAAAGTTATTTAAATACCTATAATTTATTATTTCAAACATAATGTTTATATCTGATTCGGTGATTTTGCCTTTAAATAAGTCATCTATTACTATAAGCTCTGAGGTTTTGTATTTTCCAAGAATTAAGCTGTAGCATTCTCCATCCAGCATATTTTGCTTAATTTTAGTTATAACATCCCTATAGGGCATGTAAATAACCTTTACTCCCTTGTCCATTAAATTAAGAGCTATAGCCGTGCACAGGTGAGTTTTACCACTGCCAACTTGTCCAAGAAAAGCTATGCTGTTATTTTTTGTGTGTTTTATTTCATTAAAACTTTTAAGGTAGTTTAAAGCTGCCATTTTGCATTTTCTGCTTACAGCATTATATATCTTATAGTTTTTTAAATTAAGCTGGGAGCTATCCACATTTAGCCCTGCAAGTTTCCACTTGGACTTAATATTACTTTTCATAGTGCAGCTGCAGGGAGTTATAATATCTTGATACTTTCCATCACTCTTCACAATAAATCCAACTCCACGGCATATAGGACAAACATCATAAAAATTCATCAAAGTCTTCTTCTGTGAATTCTGGAAGCTCTGGTTCCTCAGCTCTAAATCCTGCATATTTTCCTTGGACTTCTCCCTGAGCCTTTTTATTATAGATTGAATGTTGTCTGTCTCCCCAGTTTGAATATTTCTTTGTTCCATGATTATCATCCTTTCTTTCCTTTGTTACCCCAGGGGTAGAGGCTTTATAGTTTTGCATATACTCATGAACTTCACTTAAGCTATGCAAATTAAGATCTATCCAGTTATACAGGATAGATTCTATGTATCTAAAGGTTCTAACTCTGTTTTCCACAGCAATTTCCATGGCCCTTATGATTAAATCTCCGCCTTTTAAATCCTCATACAAAAGCCTTAGCTTTTCACGCTCATGGGGAGTGGGCAGGTGAAGGTTTGAGCTGAAAAAGTTTATAACCTCATCAAAGCCTGCTTTTTCTTCCAAGCGGCTGACCTCTTCTACTACTACAACATCCTTTGGAGTAGTCTCAGGAGTACTCTCTGGTATTGCTTTAGTTAAATTAATCTCATCCACTGCTAAGTTTGAGCAGTTCTCCTCGTGAGTGGTTTCATCCATTTGCTCTTTATTAGCATAGGTTAAGTTATCATCTTTTTGTTGAAGCCTATTTAAGGCATCATAATCTATGCTGTACCACTTAGTTTTATCCATCTTACATTTGTTGAAATTTCCAGATAGGATTATTCCCATGTCTTCAAGTTTTTTTATAAGTCTTCTTATGGTGCTTTCACAAAAGAAGGGCAGCTGTTTTTGCCAATTTGCATAGCTATTAAATATCCAAGGTCTTCCTTCTATGATATGAGTGGATTTTTCAAGCCAATAGCTCATCTGCTGAACTATTATACTTTCAGATACTCCAAGCACTACTGCTAGATTTACATCAATAACAACACATTTTTTATCCATTATGTTTTCCTCCTTAAAAATGCTCCTACATACATAAACAAATCAGCTTTCTCAAAAAAGACAGCAAAATAAAAAAACTTTTTTTATTTCGCTGTCTTTTTTGGAGAGACTTATTTGTTTTATATAATATACAGGGATAAATTATACTAATGTGTAAATATAAGTATTATGTGGGGGGAGTGTTATAACATGACAGATTATGAAGCTAAAAGATTATTAGATGAAATACAGTATGTGTTTGGAGAAGAAACATCACAGCATTGGGATGATATTGAAAGATGTATAATTTCATATGCTAAAAGATGCTGTAATAGCAAATATTTTGCTTGGCAGGACTTAGAGGAGCTTATTTCACAATCAATTATGGCTCTTTTTGAGCTGTATGAAAAAATTGAAAAGGAAAATAAAAAAGTAAATCAATATTATGTTATAAAATCAATGAAAAACTTTTTTATAAATATGTTTAGAAAAAGAGAGAAAAGAAGAAAAATGAGGAAGGAAGATAAATATTTAAGAGAAACCTATGGCGAAGATGGATACCTTGATATGCTTGCTGAAGAATCTAGTGAAGTAATGCTTCACACTGTAGAAGATGAACTTGTATATAGTCCTTTAATTAGTACTATTGAGGATAAGTTAAGTGATCAAAGTAAAGATGTACTGGAGTTTATTTTAAAAAATCAAGATATTACTGTTGAAGCCTATGCAAGGGAGAGAGGATTAAGATATCATACAGCTTTAAAAAGGATTGAAAGGTTTCAAAGACAAGCAAAGGAGCAAATGTATATGTGGGGGAAAGAACATAAAGATGAGGCAGAGCTTATGGCAGAGGTATTTAAGTATATATCAGCTTAATTTTAATATCCACTAGCATTATTATTGAAAGGAGAACCTTTTGAATATGAATGACTTTAAGAAAGAAAACTCTATGCATTTAGAAGAATTAGCTCTTAAAGCTCAAAGTGGAGATAAAAAATCTTTAGAAGACTTAATTAAGTATTTTAACCCCTATATAACAAAACAAGCTCACTGTACCTATGTAAAGGGTTATGAAATGGAGGATTTAATTCAAATGGGATATGTAAGCCTTATAAAAGCAATAAAAATGTACAAGCCCAGTAATAAGAATTTTAATTATTATGCACTGGCATCAATTAAGAGAAACTTTTATTACCTTATAAGACAGGAATCCCGGCACAATACGGAATACAGCATGGAATTTGAAACAGGGGAAGGGCTGACACTGCAAGACGGACTAGAGAATAACTTTAATTTAGAGGAGGAGTATTTAAAGAAGGAAACTTACAAAAGACTTAGACAGGGCATTGAAAAATTAAGTAAAGAAGAAAAGGAAATGATTAAATGGGTGTATATTGATAGGAAAAGTCTTAAGGAATACTCAAAGGTAAAGGGGATTAGTTATAATCAGGGCAGGTATAGGATGCGGCAGATACTTCAAAAACTTAAGGAGTTTTTAAAGTAGCAACTAAATAATTTGTTAAAACTTAAAAATACCATACTTATTAAACTCGACAATTACGAAGGGTAATAATTCATAATTATCGAGTTTTTTGTATTTTATTGCAGTTTAAGTCTCCTATTAATAGGGATATTTAAATGAAATTTAAAAAGAAATTATAGAAAAAAATACCTTGAATTATTTACCAAAATTAATGGAAATATGGATAAAGTGTGTTGTATAATGGTTTTAGGACAGATTTGGAGATTAAATTTTTATGCAGTCACTAAGCGGTGAATAAATATATAAAATTAAGCTTAACAAAGGGGGAGGAGCTTTATGGAAAAGGAAATAAATCTAGATTTTAGAGAAATTCTTATGATCCTTAGAAAAAGAATTAAGTTAATAGCAGCCATAACAATAGCATGTACATTGTTATCGGCAATAGTAAGTTTTTTTATAATAAAACCCATATACGAAGCAAGAACAAGTATAATAGTGGGTAAAGCACAGTTAGCTGAAGGTAAACTACAAAATAATGATGTTACAATGTACCAAAAGTTATTAAAAACCTATGCTGTAATTGCACAGTCTGAAAGAGTGGCGGATAATGCAGCCGTTAAGTTAAAGCTTAAATATACACCTAAGCAAATTTTATCTATGATAAGTGTGATGCCTCAGCAGGAGACTCAAATACTTGAGATAAAGGCAGAAAATAAAAGTTCTAAAGAAGCTGCAGCAGTAATAGATGCAGTAACTTCAGCTTTCATGGAGGAAGCTAAAGCAGTATTCCCAACAGGAGGAACCATTGGAGTATTAGATAGAGCTAGTGTTCCTAAAAGCCCAATAACTCCTAAAAGGGCTCTTAACGTAGTTATGGCTTTCTTCTTAGGAATTATGATATCTGTAGCTGTTACATTTGTACTAGAATATATGGACAAGACTATAAAAACTGAAGATGATGTTAAAAGATATTTAGGACTACCTGGTATAGGAATAATTCCACAGCTGCCAGAGGCAAATACAAACACAACTATCCTGTCAAAAAGAACAATGGTATCAAAACAAGTAGAAGTTTAAGCTCGCATTTTTCTTTTTTAAAAATAATTATTATAGTGTAATTGGAGTGAGAAAGATGAATGAATCATACTTAATTTCCATAAAGAACCCTATGAATCCTATATCAGAAGCGTATAGAACACTTAGAACTAACATAAAATTTTCATCCTTTGATAAAGAAATAAAATCTTTAGTTATTACAAGTTCAGGTCCTAATGAAGGAAAATCTACAACTGCTTGTAATTTAGCAATTGTAATGGCTCAAACGGGAAGTAAAACCATACTTATAGATTGTGATCAAAGAAAACCAAGTATCCATAAGGTATTTGGATTATCCAATGAATGTGGATTATCAAATATACTAGCAGATGAAGTGGAATTTAAAGATGCAGTTTATAAAACACAAATAGAGAATTTAGAAATGCTTCCTTCAGGAACCAAGCCTCCAAATCCATCAGAAATTTTATCCTCAGAAAAAATGAAAAGGTTTTTACAGAGGCTAAAAGAGAAATATGACTCAATTATAATAGACACTCCACCTATAGTTGCAGTAACAGATGCTCAGCTTTTATCCACATATGTAGATGGCTGCATACTTGTTGTAGCATCAGGTCAGACGGATAGAGGTGCAGCTATGAAGGCAAAAGGTCTTTTAGATAAGGTAGGAGCTAAGATACTGGGTGTAGTATTAAATAAGGTAGATACAAGTAATAAAGGATATTATGGAGCTAGATACTATAATTATTATTCGGAAGATTATGAATGTAAGAAAAGAAAAAGATTATTTAATATAGGGGTCAGACACTTTGGGTAAAACACAAGTAATAATGAAACAGCTCAGCAAAGAATAGAGAGAGTTTGCTGAGTTTTATTTTTTCTCACTTTCTTTTTTATTGCATATTAAATAGTGAAACATCTTAATGAATTGAGATGTGATAATGAAGGGAGTGGATAGTATGGCTGTTACAGCTGATATGGTTAAAAAGTCTTTAATTCTTGAATATGTAGTGGGAACAGACGACGAGGGCAAAGACGTTCTTGGAAGTCAAAGATTCTCCAAAATCAAGACTGCTGCAACTGATGATGCCTTAAATGCTGTGGCACAGGCAATGGCACCTGTACTTAAAAATGGACTTTTATATGTTAAAAAAGAAGAAGATAGCGTGCTTGGCTAATTAAAAAGGAGGAATGATTTATGGCTAAGAGTTTAGTTTTATCCTTTGTGAACGTTGGAGGAAAAAAGACAAGCATTACTGTGAATAATATAAAGGATGCGGTAACTCCTGCAGAAGCAAATACTCTTATGGACACTATAATTGCTCAAAATGTATTTGAAACTAAAGATGGCGATTTAGTCAGCAAGAGCGGTGCTTACGTGGTAGACAGAGAAAAAACTGAAATAGAATTGTAGTTAGCAGCCCCTGAGAGTAGTTATCTCAGGGGTAAAGTTTTATATTTTATAATTTATAGCTTTAACTATGATTGTGCAGTTAAAGTATAATACTATGCTGGTAAATATTATACTGCGTTGAATTTGGAAAAGTTATGGTATACTTAAGTTATTGATATAACAATTATAACTTAATGGGGGATTAGTTATGTTAACATCTTTAAAAATAGCCGTACGATTTTTAAAAAGCAGCAAGATACAAACCTGTATTATAGCTATTGGTATTGCTATAGCGGTATCTGTGCAGATTTTTATAGGACTTATAAGCCAGGGACTTGAAAAAAGCCTTTTAAGCAAGGTAGTAGGAAGCTTTGTACATATTAGTGTCACATCATCAACTAAAGAAGATATAGAAGCTTGGAAGAATGTAAAAGATAAGATAAGCTCTGTAGATATGGATATAACTACGGTAGCACCAGTAGCTGATTATTATACCTTTATAAGTTTAGGGGATAAGAAGAAAAATGTACAAGTTAGAGGATTACTTCCTGAGGATATTAATACACTTTATGATATGAAAAATAAGGTTTATGAAGGAAAGATGATTAATAAATCCGGACAAGCTCTTATTGGAAAGGAATTAAAGAATAAGTTAAATATAAATATTGGAGATAAAATAGATATAGTAAATTTTAAGGGAATGAAGACTCAGCTTACTGTAGCAGGCTTTTATGATTTAGGGGCAGTAAAGCTAAATAGTGCATGGATTATAACTGATTTAAATACTGCTCAGGGTTTATCTGGCCTTGGAGATAAGATTACTTCTATGGAGATTTCAGTTAAAGATGCTTACAATGCAGATTATATTGGAAGGGACATACAAAATCATCTTAAGGACAGAGATTTAAAAGTGGAAAATTGGAAGGAACAAAATAAGTTTGTAGCTAGTGCTATAGTTGGGCAAAAGATTTGTTCCATTATAATTCAGTTTTTTGTGCTCCTTGCAGCGGTACTTAGTATAACGAGTATTCTTAATATAAGTGTGGTACAAAAATATAAGCAAATTGGTATTTTAAAGGCCATGGGAATAAAAGATGCTACTGCAGCTCTTATATTTTTACTGGAGGCTATTATTTTAGGAGTAATAGGAACAGCCTTAGGGATTTTATTCACATTATTATATATAAAAGGTTTTAATAGATACATAGTTGCCTCTGATGGAAAGCCGATTGTGAACATAATTATCAATAATAGGTTTATAGTTCTTTCCTCTTTAATTTCTGTAGGAGCTTCAATTTTAGCTGCAATATTTCCAGCATTAAAATCACTTAGATTAAGTGCAATGGAGGTAATTAAAAATGGATAGTATTATAGAACTTAAGAATATAAGCAAGATATATGGAAGAAGGGTTAAGACTGAAGTATTACATGATGTGAATATATCTATTGAGGAAGGTTCCTTTAACTCCATAATAGGAGCTTCGGGCAGTGGCAAAACTACTCTTTTAAATATAATGGGAACATTAGACAAACCTACAAGTGGAGAGGTTTATATTGAAAATAAAAGAATTGATAAAATGGGGAGAGGAGCTTTAGCAGCACTTAAAAACAAAAAGATAGGATTTGTATTTCAATTTCATTATCTTCTCCCGGAGTTTAATGCTCTAGAAAATGTACTTATGCCCCATACTATAAGTAACATTTTTCACGGGAGAAAAACTCGAGAAAGGGCAGAAATGCTTTTAGATTTAGTTGGACTTTCAGAAATTAAGAAGAAAAGGGTTTATGATTTATCTGGCGGGCAGCAGCAAAGAGTTGCCATTGCAAGGGCACTTATGAATAATCCTAAGATTATACTGGCAGATGAGCCCACAGGAAATCTAGATTCTAACTCAGCAGAGGATATATATAACATATTTAGAGATATAAATAAAAACTTTAAAACCACCTTTGTCATAATAACTCATGATGAGAGGATTGCTAAAAAGGCAGACAGAATAATTGAAATAAAAGACGGAAAAGTTTTGGGGCCAGACCCCTGGGAGAAAGTGTAAGTGACAAAAAAGTGTATTTTCAGCAAGTTTTGTTTAAATGTGATATAATATAAATTGAGGCAAATTTAGTTGGAGACCATAATGCTAATAAAAGTCATTATGGTCTCTATATTATTTGATTAAAAACTTTTATTTATAGAAACTATAAATTTTTAAAGGAGTTGATTTTTATTATGAAAAAGCCGAATAAGGGCAAGGTGTTAACCCAGGAACAAGCAGAACAGAGAATACTAGAGATTATGTCAGAACCAAAGACAGTACCTGCATCACAAGGATCAGCAAAAGTAAACAAGCCTCTAAACTAAGAAAATGAATATTTCATGAAGAATTCCAGCTTCTCACCTGAATCCACATTCATATACTCTTGATTATTGCACATACTCGAACCCCGTTCCATAATATATATTGGGGTGTGAATATCATGGAAATGAATAGAGTAGATAACAAAATTAATATAAATTCTCAAAAGCAATCCGTAAATATACAAAAAAATATTGCCACGATATGTCCAGAGCATCCCACAGAATTGATGCAAGAATCTTCAAATCTTTCATTTAGAATACCAACGTTTTTAAGTCACCCAAGTAGACTAAATGTGGTTCAGCAGCAGTTTGTGGATGCCATAATAAGAAAGATTAGAAAAGAACTGCTTTTTCCAAGAACATTACCTATAACTGAACAATATCCTGAAACACCGATTACCAATATTCGCAGAATGATTTTATCCAGCTACGGAATGGTGTCCCTTAATTTAAGGCAACGAAGGGTTAATATTATTGAAGACAATCTTTTGCAGCCTATAGAAACTACAACATGGGTAGGAAGTCCTTTTGCACAAATTGAACCTGCAATGGCTTATGAATACGGATTACCCTTACTTCTTATTAGGGAAACAGGTGTAGAGCAAAATGGAATATGGTCTTTTGGAATTTCTCCATTCTTAATATTAGAGTGGGATTCTACAGTAATAAATCCTATTGAGACCTTTTTCCAAAGAACTGACTGGAAATCAATTTTTCAAAGCTGGACTTGCCATGTCAGGTCAGGATATTATATTCAGACACAGCCAAGGTTTAAATACTTTTGTAATGAGGAAGATCCTAGATAATTTCTAGTTTAATAAAAACTGGGGCTGTCGCACAAAGAATAAAAACTACAATATATTGTATTAGATTTTTAAATTCTAAAACAATATATTGCGGTTTAATTTCTTAATGCGACAGACCCAGTTTCTTATTTACTCATAATACTTTAACATTAATAACAGATAGGTTCTTCCCACTATCTAAAAGCAACTCTACCTGAAGTCTCTAGCTTCCATCTAGAAAAAAATGTATTTTTATATTAAATGATTTGATATAATAATATCAACAGAATACACTTTAATATCATTACATATGTGATATACGGGGGAGAACTTTATGAAATTATTTAATATGAAAAAGGCACAAACTAAAACCATAGGAATTGTTGCAACCTTAGTAATATTTATAAGCAGCTTTAATTATTCATATGTCAATGCAGCAGAAGCTAGTCCTTTATTAGAAGCTAGAAATATAATCCAAAATTATTATTTAAATGATGTTTCTGATGAGGTCTTAAACTCTAGTTCTATAGAAGACATGGTAAAGCAGCTTAACGACCCTTATTCTACTTATTTTACTAAAGAAGAATATGAAAGTTTCATCAGTAGTATAGATAATAACTTTACGGGTATTGGTATACAGGTGCTTACGGATGAAGAGGGGGTAAAGATAACTAGTGTTTTTAACACTTCTCCAGCAGAAGAATCGGGATTAAAAGTGGGAGATATTATTGTAAAAGCAAATGATATTGCTTTAAAGGGATTATCTTCAGAACAGGCTATAAGTTACATAAAGGGAGAAGAAGGAACAAGTGTACATCTTGTTATAAAAAGAGATTCAAGCACCTTTGAGGTTAATGTAATAAGAAAGCAAATATCTCTGCCTACAGTAGAAGGTGAAGTTTTAAACAATCATATAGGATATATAGAAATTAATTCATTTGGAGAAGGTACACCAGATGAGTTTAAACAAAACCTAGAAAAGCTGGAAGAGGCAAATGTAGAGTCATATATAGTGGATTTAAGATATAATCCAGGAGGATATGTAGAGGCAGCTATGGACATTGGGGGATATTTTATAGGAGACAAGTCTCTTATGATAATAAAAAATGGGACAGGAGCTTCGACAAGTTTTAAAGCTTATAAACATGACATGATAATAGACAAGCCGGTAATCTTTTTAATCAATCAGTATAGTGCCAGTGCTTCTGAACTTTTATCAGCAGCGATAAAGGATTATAAGAAAGCTATTTTTATTGGGAAAACTACTTATGGAAAGGGAGTTGCTCAAGGTATATTTCCTTTAAGTGATGGAAGTTTTATTAAGCTCACTACCTATGAATTTTTATCTCCATATAAAAATACTATTAATCACGTGGGAGTAAGTCCAGATTTTCAGGTGGATGATAAGGATATTGATTCATTATATTTATCAGATCTTCTTTTAAGTGAAGCAGATAATAGTAAGAATATAGAGTCATTAGATAATAAACAAGGTTATATAAAGGTTTTAATTAATAATGAAAGCTTTTATATAAATATGAATGAAGCTAGAAAAGATGAAAACTGGGAAGCTTATAAATATCTTATAGATAATACAGATACTGATAACTTGTTCTTAGGTAAGGGAAGTGGATGGACAAGTTTTGCTAGTGAAGGTTTAGATAGAAACTTGGAAGATAAGACAAATCTTTTATATCCTAACGATAAGGTTTTAAAAAGCTTAACTAAAAATAGTAAAGATAAAACATTTACCATAAAGTTTAATAAGGCAGTAGATCCTAAAACTGCAAATAATGAAACTATTGAACTAATAAATGGGGATACTGGACAGCGTATATCAGCAAATATAGAAGTAACACAGGGTAGTAAAGCTACCATAAGCTTAAAAGATGAATTACAACAGGGCTCGTACTATCTTGTAGTAAGTGACAAGGTAAAGGATGAAGAGGGCAAGAAGTTAAGAAAGGAAACAGTAACAAAGGTTAAAGTAATAAATTAGGGGCCAGACTCCTGGGTAATTTAACCAGGGGTTTGGCTCTTATTGTAGACAGCAACATTTTCATTAATAATTATGATATACTTAAATTGTTGTTATATGATTTTAAGAAAGTTGAAATAAAGGATGGGGAAGTTTTATTATGAAATGGAATAAAACATATTTTAAATGGATATTGGTACTAGCTTGGATGATAGTCATATTTTTATTTTCCAATGATCCTGCAGCTGTATCAGATGAAAAAAGTGGATTTGTATTAAAAATCTTAAATGCTTTAGGCATAGACTTAAACAGTTATTTTGGAGAACTTGCTAATTTTATAGTTAGAAAAGCGGGTCACTTTACGGAATATTTTATATTATATGCATTGTTATTTAATGCTTTACAAGACACATCTTCTTTAAGGCAAAGTTTGATTATATCCTTGGTAATAACATTTTTATATGCCTGCTCCGATGAGTTTCATCAAATCTTTATTCCAGGAAGAGAAGGAAAGTTTAGAGATGTTTTAATTGATACTTCAGGTGGGATTTTTGCAGGTATACTTATGAAAATAAAAAGTGCCACCCACGTGGCAAGTGGCAAGTTGATGTAAAAAAGGGGCCAGACCCCTGGGGGCAAATCCCAGGGGTTTGGTCCCTTAGTAAATTTATATTTCACAGGCTACTGTAAATCCTTCTTCCACAGCATCCATGATTCTTCTTGCTTTCTTTGCATCACCTATAGTATATACTTCTTTGAAGTTGTTTTTAATGTCATCAGCAATTTCATCATTAGGCTTATATCCAGCGGCAATAATTACATTGTCAGCTTTAATTTCGCCATCTTCAAGAATAACTCCACTTTCAGTTATTTCTTTTACTTTAGCATTAACATGCTGCTCGACGCCATTTTTATTTAAAACTTCAAATAAGTGTCCTACAAAGGTAGCACCGATATCCTTTGCTATGGCATCCATCATTTCTATAATATGAACTTTAATGCCTTGAGTAGCAAGATATTTTGCTGTTTCAGTTCCTACAAGTCCTCCGCCTATGATTGCAACGGTGGAGCCAACCTTAGCATCTCCATTTAATACATCCTCAGCAAGAACTACATTTTTAGATTCGATTCCCTTTATTGGAGGAACAGTTTGTGAAGCACCAGTTGCTATAATTACTGCATCTGGGTTTAAGTCTTTTATATCCTCATGGGATTTAACATCTTGCTGTACAAATTTAATTCCAAGTCTTACATATTGATTATATAAGTAATCTCTAAAGAATAGGAATGTATCTTTTTCAGGTGGAGTAGATAATGTTTCCATCTTACCGCCAACCTTATTTTCTTTATCAACAATTGTTACATTGTGACCTCTAAGTCTTGATACTCTAGCAGCTTCAAGTCCAGCAGGGCCTGCACCAATGATTACAACATTCTTAACTTCAGGTGCTTTTTTAAATTTTCTTTCTCTATCGTATCCAGCACGAGCATTAACTAAGCAGTTTATGCCTTGACCTAAAAATACTTTATCAATACATCCTTGATTACAAGCAATGCAGTAACGTATGTCTTCATAATCTTTATTTTTCATCTTAACTACAAGTTCTTCATCTGCAATAAGTCCTCTTCCAATGGCAACCATGTCAGCTTTGTCTTCTTCAACTATGCTTTCGATTAGCTCTGCGCTGTTAAGTCTTCCAGCTACTATAATTGGAATATTAACTTCCTTTTTTAGCTGCTCGCCAAACGGTATTAAAAACCCTTGATTAATAAACATTGGCTGGATTGTGTATTCAACAGCATCATAGCTTCCAGCAGTTAAGCTTATAGCATCAATACCAGCATTTACAGCTTCTTTGCATATAGTTTTTACTTCTTCAAATTTTAAGCCGTCTTCTAGGTACTCGTCAGCACTTATTCTTATGATTACAGGGGCCTTTCCCTTAGAAACTTCTACAACTTCTTTCAAAACTTCCATAGGAAAACGCATTCTGTTTTCTAATGAGCCGCCGTATTCATCTTCTCTCTTATTGCTGTGAGGGGATAGGAAGCTGTGAAGTAAGTAGCCATGAGCAAAGTGAACTTCTATTAAGTCAAAGCCAGCTTCTATGGATCTTTCTGCAGCCTTTTTAAATTTTTCTTTTATTTCTATAATATCTTCCTTAGTCATTTCACGAGGATTATTTCCAAGTATTGCACATGGAATAGCGCTAGGGGCTATTGGCTGGATGCCAGTTACAGCTTCACTAGCCTGTCTGCCTGCATGATATATCTGAGCGCCTATCTTAGCACCAGCTTCATGTACTGCATCAGTCATTTTCTTAAGTCCTGGAATGAATTTATCATCATATATACTTAGCTGAGTAGGAAGTCCTCGGCCCTCAGGGGAGATTCCAACAGATCCTGAGATTATGATAGCAACTTCATTTCTAGCTCTTTCAACAAAGAAATCAATTATTCTTTGATTAACTTCTCCCCCAAGGTCTGCTAAACCATTTTCCATAGGGGCAAGCATAAATCTGTTTTTTAATTCTAGGTTACCAATTTTAATAGGTGTAAAAAGTTTTGACATAATAAATACCTCCTAATTTCTATGATAGTATGGCAATTTTAATATTTTTTTATTAGCAGCATTAAAACAGTTGTATTCGTTAACGAATTTTATTGGTAAAAAAATAAACAGCTAATTTAATATGTTAGATTTGATAAAAGGGTATTAAATTTACACAGAGTATAGTGTAAAATAATAACATTTGGAGGCGAATTTTATCTCTATATGTAATATTATATAGAGATAAATAAAAAAATCAAGAGAAATATGTTATTTTTTTAACAGTTTTTCTGAGGAAGATTCTAGAAACTTCTGAAAATCAGTTAAATCCCAAGTCCCAACCATGTCTGAAATTTTTTGAAGGGTTTTTAGAAAGGACTCAATTTCATCATGTTCAAAGTGCTCAAAAAGTCCCATAAATTGAAAAGCAGACTTAGTTCCTACACTTTTTTCTAAAGCTTCTTTTCCTGTTTCAGTTATGTAAATTTTGATAGTTCTGCTGTTATCTAAAAACTTTTGCTTTTCTATATAACCTTTTTTTTCTAATCTGCTTATGAGGGCAGAGGTGGTGGATTTATTCCAAAGGGCAATATTTCCAAGCTCCTCTAAGGTTAAACCATCGTCAAGATGTAATATCCAAAGGGCATGCATTTGAGCATGGGTTAAACCAGCTTCTATGGCTAAGCTCTCCCAATCCTTTTCTAAATTCATGTAAGTAGCTCTAATTAGGTTTAAAAATATATTAAAGTAATAATCTTTGAGTGTTTTATCCATAAATATGCTCCTTTAAGAGGGCAGGGCCCTGTAATAAACAATAGTATTATAACAGAAATATCATTTTGGGGCCAGACCCATGGTTATTTTTTCCATCGGCCTGGCCCACTGGTTAATGGTTTAAAATTTCACTATATGTCAATAATCATAGATAACAATGAAAAATGAAGGTGAGAAATAAATCATTTGTTGAAAGTGTGATATAATTGAGTAAAAGGGGCTAGGTTCCTGGGAATACAATCCATATGCCTAGTTCCTTGGAGAAAATGGAGGTAAAGTTTTGAAGAAAATTATATCTATAATTCTATGTCTAGCATGGATGGGATTTATATTTTATAATTCCTCTCAAAATGGAGTAGAATCAAATGCTAGAAGTGAAGAGTTTTTAAAAAACATAAAAAAATACTATATAGAAATGAAGAATACTGTGAAAAAACCTAAGAGCGTGGAAAGCTTTAATGCTGACAATGAAGCTAAGAAAGCAGATAGTTCTGGAGATAAAAATAACAATATTGCAAGTAAAAATAATAGCACTGAAATCACTAAAGGGAATGTCAAAGACTCTATAAAAAGTAATAGTTCAAATTCAAGTACGATAAAAAAATCTAACAATGCTGCAAATGATAAAGAGCTCAAATTTCAAAACTATCTTGTAAGAAGAGGGGCACATGCACTTGAATATATTGTACTTGCTATTTTAATCGCAAATGTATTTTGGCAGTTTGGTATAAGAAATAAAAATGTTATAGTATATGTTTTATTTATAACTTTATTTTATGCGGTATCAGACGAGTTTCATCAAAGTTTTGTGAAAGGCAGAACCTCTGAGGTAGGGGACATACTGCTAGATTTTTCAGGAGCCATTTTTGGAACAATCACGTGGTATACTCTGCAAGGAATTAGTTTAATAGTTAAAAGACGAATTTCTAAAACTGAGAACAATGGAATGTAATAAAAAACACCCAGGGGTCGTTCCACTTTATGGAATGATCCCTGGGGTAAACCTATATTAACCATTTTTCTAACTGCTTGCAGTTATCTTTTTCCATTGCCTCAACGCCATCCAGATTGTATGGAATTCCAAGCTTTTCATATTTATTTACTCCCAAGGTGTGGTAGGGGAGAAGTTCTACCTTTTGTATGTTCTTGAATTTAGATATAAACTTTTTAAGCTCAAGCATGTGTTCCTGACTATCAGTAATTCCAGGAACTACTACATGTCTAATCCAAAGAGGAACATTTGATTTAATGAGGCTTTCGGCAAATTCATTAAATTTGTCCATGCTATGCTTAGTGATTTGTTCATAACCGTCCTTAGCATAATGTTTCACATCTAAAAGAACAAGATCCACATATTTAACAATTTTGTCGTAATTTCCAAGGCCAACTCCTGAAGTATCAAGGGTTGTATGAATATTATTTTCCTTGCAAAGTTTTAAAAATTCCAGTAAAAACTTTGGCTGCATTAGGGGTTCTCCGCCAGAGCATGTAACTCCACCACCGGATTTTTCAAAGTAGGGCCTAAAGCGAAGAACCTTCTTTAAAAGCTCCTCAGGGGATATTTCCTGTCCGCCTTCAAAGTTCCATGTGTCAGGATTGTGACAATAGGAACATCTAAGTGCACAGCCCTGAAAAAACACCACAGTTCTAATGCCTGGTCCATCCACTAAACCCATAGTTTCAGTGGAGTGAATATATCCTTTTATCATATTAAACCCTCCGTATTACACTCTTTCGTGGAAAGTTCTCTTAATAACTTCTAGCTGATGCTCCTTTGAAAGTTTCACAAAGTTTACTGCATAACCAGACACTCTGATAGTAAGAGTAGGGTAGTTATGAGGATTTTCCATAGCATCTAGTAAAGTTTCACGGTTAAGCACATTTACATTTAAATGATGAGATCCTTGTGCAAAATATCCATCAAGTATTGATACTAAATTGTCAATTCTTGAAATTTCATCTTTTCCTAATGCATCAGGAATTATAGAGAAAGTATTTGATACACCGTCCTGGCAAACATCTCTATAAGGTATTTTTGCTACAGAATTAAGTGATGCAAGAGCTCCATTCACATCTCGTCCATGCATAGGATTTGCACCAGGAGCTAAAGCTTCACCTGCTTTTCTTCCATCTGGAGTTGAACCAGTCTTTTTACCATACATAACATTTGAAGTTATAGTAAGAGCAGATAATGTGTGTTCTGCATTTCTATAAGTAGGATTTTTTCTAAGTTCCTTTATAAATCTCTTAACTATTTCTACAGCAATGTCATCAGCTCTATCATCATCATTTCCGTATTTAGGGAAATCTCCTTCTGTTTCAAAATCTACAGCTATGCCATCTTTTCTTATAGGTTTAACTTTAGCATGTTTTATAGCACTTAATGAATCTGCTGCAACGGATAATCCAGCTACACCACAGGCCAAAAATCTATGAACTACTGTATCATGAAGAGCCATAAGTCCTGCTTCATAAGCATATTTATCATGCATAAAGTGAATTATATTTAAAGCGTCTATATAAATAGTTGCCACATATTCTAATACTTTAAAGTAGTTTTCTTTAACTTTTTCATAATCGAGTATTTCATCCTCTATCTTAGAAATTCCAGGTACAACTAATGTGCCTTTCTTTTCATCTACACCGCCATTTATAGCGTAAAGTAGGGATTTTGCTAAGTTACATCTTGCCCCAAAGAATTGCATTTGCTTTCCAAGCTGCATAGCAGATACGCAGCAAGCTATAGCATAATCATCTCCATATAAAGGGCGCATAATATCGTCATTTTCATATTGAAGTGAGTCTGTTTCTATAGACATCTTTGCACAATATTTTTTAAATCCTTCAGGAAGCTTTTCTGACCATAAAACTGTGATATTTGGTTCTGGTGCTGGGCTTAAATTTGTAAGAGTATTTATAAATCTGAAGGCAGTCTTTGTAACTAATGTTTTTCCGTTTAGTCCCATTCCGCCTATGGATTCTGTTACCCAGTTTGGATCTCCTGCAAATATCTGATTATACTCAGGAGTTCTTAAGTGTCTTACAAGTCTAAGCTTTAATACAAATTGATCTATAAGCTCTTGAGCCTCAATTTCAGTTAATAGTCCATTTTTTAAATCTCTTTCAATATATATATCTATAAATGTAGTATTTCTTCCAATGGACATAGCTGCACCATTATTTTCTTTTACTCCTGCAAGATATCCCAAGTATAAAAATTGAATTGCTTCTTTAGCATCTTTAGCAGGATTAGATATATCAATGCCATAGGACATGGCCATGTTTTTCATTTCTTCTAGGGCTTTAATTTGTTCACTTACTTCTTCTCTAAGTCTTATTGTTTCCTCAACTAGTGGACCCTTAATTTTGGATAAGTCAATCTTCTTTTGTCCAATTAAGAAATCTATTCCATAAAGAGCTATTCTTCTGAAATCACCTATGATACGTCCTCTGCCGTAAGCATCAGGAAGTCCAGTTAAAAGTCCTGCACTACGAGCTTTTTTAATTTCATCTGTATAAGCATCAAAAACTCCTTGATTGTGAGTTCTTCTATACTGCGTAAATGTCTCATGCATTTCAGGGTCAACTTCATAACCGTATTCATTTAAAGATTGTTCGGCCATTCTTATTCCACCAAAAGGGTTAACCATTCTCTTAAGTGGGGCATCAGTTTGAAGACCTACAATAAGTTCATTTTCTTTATCAATGTATCCAGGGGCAAAATTATTTATTCCAGCCACAGTTTTTGTGTCTACATCTAATAGTCCCTTTTCGATTTCTTCTATTAATAGCTTTTCAACTTTTGACCAAAGCTCTTTTGTTCTATCTGTTGGATTATCTAAAAAGCTATCATCTCCAGCATAGGCCTTATAGTTCTTTTGAATGAAGTTTCTAACATTTATTTCGCCTGTCCATAATCCTTCATTAAATCCCATCCATTCATTTTTCAATAACAACAACCTCCTAACGATATATATAAAATTTATGCTTAATGTACGTTATATTACAAACAATATATGTTAAATATAAATTAATGTACTGAACTATTACTACAATATAAAACTACCATATAAAAATATATATGTCAATTTTAAAAATATAAATAAAATGGGAGATATGAGCAGTTGATGAAGCTTATTTATTGAATTTAGACTAAAATAGTATAAAATACTTGAGAATTAAATATGTGTAAGTAACAAATAATATATACAATTATGAATTAGTGAGGGGTTTTAAAATGATAGAAATAATAGCTCAATATGCTATAATTATAATTTCAATAATTGTATATGGATTGAAAAGAAGCAAATTTAAGAAGTGTATATATATGAAGTATTTCGTCATAGTATATTCAGGAACCTGGGCTTGGACAGCAAAGACTCTTAATTTATGGACTTATCCAGCACGAATAATAAATATGCCAATTATTTCAGTAGCATTTAACTTTTTCTTAATACCAGTTTTAGCTTTATTATGGCTTGGATATTCACCAAAAGGGTTAAAGGCAAAGGCTATTAAGGCACTGAAGTGGACTACTATTTTAATAGTATTTGAATTTTTTGCAGAGAGGTATACTAATTTGATAAGTTATGGGCCCAGATATAATATATTTTATTCGTATATTATTTGGTATATCAGTTGGTTTATTTGGTCGGGATATTATTATTGGTTTCATCTGCAAGCCAAGGATGAACCAAAGTATATTGAGAAGCTAGTTATAAAGCCTGATACTTGTATTATAAGACCTAATAGCGGGGGTAAGGTTAAAGCTCAAATTATATCTTCATTAATTGGTTTTGGAGCTGGGTACATTTATAAAAGTTTACATTTACGAGATAGGATTTAATAAAGGCCCATCTTTAAGTTTTATATGAAATTATTTAATTGAATAGCATGATATAATAAAAAGTATCGTATTAATAAAGTGAAAATATATGTACAGAGGTGGTACTAATGAAACGTATAATAAAAGTTATCTTTTCAATTATTTTAATATTAATTTTAGCAGTAGGGATATCTATAGGCTTAGCTTTTAATAAATCAGGATATACTTTAGAGGAACTTTCCTTTAAGGCACTAGATAGAGTTATAGCTGCAGAAAAAACAGGAGGAACAGCTGCATTTACTGAAAAAGAGGTAAATGAACTTCTTGCAGCAGTATATAAGTCCCCGGAGGAAGTGGCAAATATTACAATAAAAACTCCTCAATTTAAATTTAATGATGATAAATTAACCGTGGGGATACCTGCAATATATAAAGGGGTAAGTGTAGTAGTTTGGAGTACTGGGAGCATAGGGTATGATGAAGGTAATATAATATATAATCCTGCAAATTTCAAAGTAGGTAAATTTCCTATTCCTAAAGCTGTGGTTTTAAATAGACTTAAGAGTAATAAAGCTCAGGGCTTAGAGGTAAGGAATGAGAAGATATATATAAATAAGGATATAGTACCTGTGGACATAAGCTCTGTTGTGCTACATAATAGCATATTAACTCTTAAAATAGATAAATTTGATCCATCAAAGTTATTTAATAATAATGAAATAAAAAGCCAGTTGGAAGCTTTGAAAAATAAGCTTAATGATTTAAGAAAAAAGGCCTTAAGCAGCGAAGAGAAAAAACAAATTGAGGAACTTTTAAATAGGCTTCAACAAGGAATTAAAAACCCATCGCAAAATATATTAAATGAGATATCAAATGGATTAAAAGATATTTCAAAAAATATTAAAAGTACAGAGGGTAAAAAGCAAGCAGAAGATATAGCAAGTGGTGTAGATAAAACAATTGAAGATAATAAAAATGATCAGGGAAATAATAATGCAGATCAAGAAAAAATAAATCTTCTTACAAAGGCGAGAAATCAACTTTCAGGAGTTAAAAATAATACAGGATCTGAAGAAGGAAATAAAGTAATATCACTTATGATACAGACATTAAATAAGCTTATAGCTAATCCATCCTATAATTATAGTAATGATGCCGCAGTGGTGAAGGGGATATATAGAGGACTTAGTCAAAATGAAAAGGATGCTTTAATAAATGCAATAATGACAAATACGGACACACTTGTATTAATGCAAATTGCAAATATATTTAACTTGCTTTAAAGTTAATTTGCGGGTTAAAAAATAGCTGCTATTATGTTAACTAATAATAAAAAACATATTTGTCCATAATAATAGTAGCAAGTTGAAAAGTAAAATCAGTAGCCAGTAGTCAGTAAACAGTAAAATTTAGTTTTTGCCTTGCAAAACATTCATACTGGCTACTGGTTACTAAAAGAGAAGGATGTGATACATATGAAAAGTGTTTTTATAAAGGACATAGCCCCAGGAAAAACTATAGAATCTACATTTATGATAAAAAAGATAGTCAGCAAAGGAGAAACAAGCATCACCGCATATGTAGGAGATATTACAGGGGATATTAAAGTTACTTTGCTTGATGTGAAGCAAAAGCTAAAGGTAGGGGATGTATTAAATATCAAAGGTACTCAAGGAAATTTTTTTGATGTGCAAAGTGCAAATAGAGTAGATTCCTATGATATTTATGATTATATTCCTAAAGTTCAGCGTCCTATAGAGGATATTATGAAGGATATAGAGGATATATCTAAAGAGGAGTTTTTAAGCAGAGAAACTAAAGCTTTAGATGATTATTTCTTTAAGAATGAGAAGTTTTTAGATAAGTTTAAAAGAGGAATAGGAGGGGTAAGCCAACATCATAATTATTTAGGTGGTTTAGCAGAACATACTTTAAATGTTATGTATCTTGCTAGAGTGTTTGCCCATAGATATGATATTAGAAATAAGGAAATTGCAATTTTAGCAGCAAAGCTTCATGATATAGGAAAAACAGAGGAGCTATATTATGATGGACCTTTTTCCTATACTTTAAGAGGTGATATGGAAGGTCATATTGTAATTGGGGTATCCATGCTTGAAGAAGCTTTTAATGCAGATCCTAAATGTTATAGTGAGGATTTTAAAACTAGGATGAAAGCTTGTATAATTCAGCATCATGGAAAGCAGGAATATGGTTCTCCAAAATCGCCAAACACACAGGAGGCCTATGTAGTACATTTGGCTGATTATACGGATGCAATTTTCAATAAGTTAGATATAATTACAAAGGATTTAGAACCTAATACATGGACTGCTTATGAAAGAAGAATAGAGGGAAGACTTTACTTTTAACATCATTGAAAATTGTACTATTTAATGATAAAATTAATTAAAGATTTTATGATTAAATTGAAAGCAGTGAAATGATTATGGAGAAAATTTTAAAAGAGCATAAAATAAAGATAACTCAAGGAAGGCTAATCTTAATAAGTATTTTAAGCAATAGTGAAAATGCTCTCTCTGTGGACGAGATAAATGAACAGCTTAAAAATAGAGGAGAGTCTTTAGACCTTTCTACAATATATAGAAACCTTGAACTTTTCACAAACAAAGGAATAATAAACAAGTTTGATCTAGGTGATGGCAGGTATAATTATGTAATTAATCATGAAGAACATAAGCATATTTTAGAGTGTGCTGTATGCCATAAGGAAGTAGAAATAGATTGTCCGATGCAGCAAGTAGAGCAGCTTATAAGAAATAAAACTGGATTTACTTTAACTGAAGACACACATTTGGATTTAAAATTTCAAGGTGTTTGTAAGGATTGCACTGTAAAAAAGCATAAATAATCAAAACCGCTAGTTTCTAAAAGTGTAGGTACTAGCGGTTTTTTAGTATTATTCCATTATAGGATATAGTTTTTTAACTTTCCATACTCCTCTTGAGGTTCTTTCAAGGAATACATTATAAAGTGCTTTTCGATGAGATTTGTTTTTTTCAACACCTTCAACTCTTACTACTGCAATGTTACCATCTGAATAAGACATTTCAAGATTGTTGATACTGTAAAGTTTATAGCGATTAAATATTCCATGGGTAAGATTATACTCTACTGCATAGTTAATTTCTTGAGATTTGTAGCTAATAATTCGAGTGCGTAATACTATAGAAAGAATTGAAACCACCGATAATAAAACTACATACTTTAAAATCTTTTTATTTCTCAATAACATCACCTTTAAGCTTTTTACTATAAATATATTATATATTAATCAAGATTATAATTAAATATTAGAAAATGATATGAAAGAATATAAATTTTTTTCGATTTTCAAGTTAAACTTAAGTTTTACTTGAAACTACTGAGCTGTTTATTGAACTTTGCTGAAAATTCAATAAAATAGCGAGGAAAGTATTCTATTTATTTGACACCTGTGGTATTATTTACTTAAGATAGCATAAAATATGAGGAAAATTAAGGAGTATTGCTATGAGACTGGAGTTTATTAATAGAGTTAAAGAGCAAGAAGTTTTAGGTAAAAGTATTTTATCAAGTGATGGAAAAATTCTTTTACGTGCAGGTATGAAGCTCACTGACTCGTATATAAAGAAGCTTAGGGAACTAGGAGTATTTTATATTTATGTGGAAGACGAAAGATTAGATGATGTACAAGTAGAAGATGAACATTTATCAGAACTTAAGCAAATTACCATGAAAACCATGGGCAGTCTTATAAGGAATGTAAATAACGTAAATAAGAAGGAATTAAAAGAATGTTTAAATGTTGTAGAAAATCTAATCGAATACATTATAGACCTAGGCGATGTAAATAAAAGCTTAAATGATATAAAAACTTTTGATAACTATACATATGTACATTCGCTAGACACTTGCATTATGACTTCATTTTTAGGGCTTAGCTCAGGATTTAACGAGGCAAGTTTAAAAGATTTAGGAATAGGTGCAATTTTGCATGACATAGGAAAAACTAAGATTCCTAGTAAGATATTAAATAAAGAAGGAAAGCTTACAGATGAGGAATTTAGAGAAATAAAGAAGCACCCTGTGTATGGGGCCGAAATTTTAAAGAAAAATATAAGTATTTCAGATTCCATTGTACATATGGTAGAGCAACACCATGAAAGGGTGGATGGAAAAGGGTATCCATATGGGCTTTCTGGTAATGGAATATCTAAGTCAGCTAAGATAATTTGCATTTGTGATGTGTACGATGCTATAAGTAATGATAGATGTTATAGAAGAAAGTTTAGCCCCAATGATTCATATGAACTTATACTTTCAGGTGCGGGAACAAGTTTTGATATGAGCGTTGTTCAAAAATTTAAAGATACTTTCGCTATATATCCTTTAGGATGTAGAGTGAGAATTTCTAATGGTGAGGAAGGATATGTTATAAGACAAAATAAGGGATTCCCAGATAGACCTGTACTTAGAATGTTTTATGACGCAGAGCAAAAATCCCCGATACCTTTTTATGAAATAGATTTGTTAAAAAATCCCAGTTTGGTTGTTGAAATGGTTATTTAAATCTGACTTAGGACATAGGGACTATAAGTTAGGAAAACATTTACTATTACCTAGTAGAAAGTTATAGGTTATAAATTAATAATTTACTAGCCTCTAGTCTTTAATCACCGCGCAGTGTTGTTACTTTAACGCGGTGATTAGATATAGGGGCTAGTAATTTTTATTATCTGACACTAATTCCGTTTGGCTCAGCACCAACTTTTATTGTCTTAGTTACATCATCTTTATTTATATCGATTACGCTAACTGTATCTTCATACATATTTGTTACAAGTATGTATTTGTTATCTGCGCTAGTAGCGATTCCATGAGCACCTTTGCCAACTTCAATGGTAGCAATTACTTTTTTCTGTTCTAAATCAACTTTAGATACGGTGTTTCCAGGCTTTTCCTTAGTGCCTTGATTTGCAACAAAAGCAATTTTATCATTAGGATCAATATAAAGCTGTGCAGGACCAGCGCCAACAGCAACTTTATCCATTTTATCAGTATCTAAGTTCACAATAGCTACTGCATTTTCTCCATTTAAAGTAACAGCTAAAATCGAACCATCTCTAGTTATGCCAGTAGTTACTGGTTTTTTTCCAACTTTAATCTTTTTAAGCTCCTTGGCATTTGCAATATCTATAACGCTTACTGTATCTTCAGCCATGTTAGCGATATAAGCATACTTGCTGTCTGATGATATTCTAAAGCCATGAGGGCCTTTTCCAGTTGAAACGTTTTTCACTAATTTATAATCCTTAGTATCTATTATAGATACGTTATTATCATCATTATTTGTAACCAATACATACTTACCATCTTCAGTAAATACTATATGAGCTGGGTGTACACCCACTTCAACTTTTTTTATTAATTTGTCAGTTTCTACATCATAAAATAATGCGGAACCCTTCATATTCATAGAGCCATGCTCTGTTTTACCTTCTTCCATTTTCACCGCAGAAGTAAATGCTACAACTTTTCCATCTGGAGAAATTTGAACGTTATGAGGAGAACCTTCATTTTTAATTGTACTAAGTACTTCATAGGTGGTGCCATCGATTTTAGATACAGTTCCACCTTCGTTAGCGGTATAAACAACAGGAGATAGTTTTTTTTCTACCTGTGATTGTTTTTGATCATTATTTGGAGTTTGCTCCTTAGTTTCTTTAACTGTGCTGCCGCAAGCTGTTAGTGATAAAGTAAGCAGTGTTGATAGGGTAATAAATTTCAAATATTTTAGTTTTTTCATTGATGAAACCTCCTAATAAATATAAAGTACACCTGAATGGTATATAATGGATTTTAATAATTAAATATAAAGATTATATGAAGCAAAAATACTTATTTTATGGAATGGATTACCATGTTATTATGCTATAAAAATTAAAACTTTATTCATAAAATTTTAATTTTAACTATATATGTATTAAGGTAATATTTTAAGTAACAATATGAAAAATTAGGTGATAAAAATCAATAAAATTTTAAGTTCATGGGCATACTTAATTGGAAATAAGAATGAATGTATTAATAAATATGGAAACTTAACTATTATGTGGTGACTAATTCACTGCTATGCTATAATAGTTCTAATTGAGAGCTGGGAAGTTAAGATTCGTAGTTATAAACTGATAATTATATAAAGGGGAAGGTTTAATGAATGAATTTACAACATATATTATAGAGGCTTTAACAAAACATTTTGGATATACTTTAATAGAGCTTGAAAGTGAGAGCGGAGGAATTGCATCGCCTTGGGGACTTTTAAAGGAAAATGAAGAGGGCCAGCTAAAGGGGATAGTGTTTTGCAGAGAAGACTATAATGTATCTGATGACAATTGGGTTAAATATAACTTCAGCAAAAATACCAATGAATCCTTTGTGAAAATTACTAGGGTATATTTAATAGATGGAGAGATAGCAGCTAGGAAGGTAATGGACGAAGCTAATAGCAATTCATTAAATGGTGATAATTATATAGCTGTAGATTTACAAAGTAATGCTATTGCCTTTTATACAGGGGATGAGGAAGAATTATTACAGACGATTTCTTATTATTTAAATAGAGGTAATATCATACAAGATGAAAAGAAAGTAAAAGAAGAAAAACCTATACTTACATATATATTTGTAGGATTAAATGTGCTTATGTACTTAATTACTGCATTTCTATCAGGAAATATAATAGACAGTAATACAAGAGTTTTAGTGTTTTTAGGAGCAAAGGTTAACCCCTTAATAGATAGAGGGCAGTACTATAGACTTATTACAGCGGCTTTCTTACATGGAGGATTAATGCACATAGGCTTTAATATGTATGCCTTAACTGCATTAGGGCCACTTGTTGAAAAGGTATTTGGAAAAGTTAAATATATTATTATATATTTTGTTTCAGCAATTACTTCCTCTTATTTAAGCTATATTTTTTCCAGCAGTATTTCTGTAGGTGCCTCTGGTGCTATATTTGGGCTTTTAGGAGCATCTTTAGTATTTGCAGTTAGATCTGAAGATAAAGTTGGAAGAGGATTTGTAAATAACATTATGTCTGTTATAGTTGTAAATTTAATTATAGGTTTTTCTATGGCTAATGTGGATAACTTCGGACATATTGGGGGATTAATTGGAGGATTTGTGGTGTCTCTGATTTTATATAGACCTAAATCTCTAGTCTCTAGTAGTTAACTATAACCAACCACTTGATAATTTTATATAGCAGTTGTTAATGGTTAGCTTGTAGTTAACATAAAAAAACTAGTCTATTTAAAACTAGCTTTTTATATGTAACAATATTTTAGTGACTAGGGACTATTTAGCAAACTAAAATTCACTTAAATAAATATTATTCTTTTAAAAACTTTCCCTGATCAGGTACTGCAATTTCTTCAAATTCATGAACAAGTAAGGATAGGTGTTTTGAAAGTTCTTCACCTCCCATGGGCTGGCCATGGCTTGGAAGAGCTAACGAAGGATGTAGATCTTTTAGTACTTTTACGGACTTTTCAGCGGAATCCCAATTTGTAGTAAGATATTTTGGGGGACCGCTTATCTCTTCCTTTTGAGTTATTACAGATATAAGAGATTCTTGTTTTACTGTCGTAAAGGCATCACCAACTATAAGGACTCCATCTTTTTCCCTAAATAACGATATATGGCCTTCAGTATGTCCAGGAGTATGTATCCATTTCCAATCTGGCATACCAGGAACGGTACCATCGGATGGCAAAGCTTTTACATGCTCTTTTAAATCAATACTTGTGTGAGGAAAAGTAGGTGATAATCTTGCAACCATTCCTCCACCAACGGCTGGATCTGCTAAGGGATAATCTTTTCTGCCTGTTACATAGGGAAGTTCCAGTTCATGGATATAAATAGGCACATTCCACGTATTAATAAGCTGTATTATTGATCCTACATGGTCAAAGTGTCCATGAGTGAGTATAATTGCTTCAGGGCGACCATGCTTTCCAAAGCGTTTTTCAGCGGATTCTAAAATAAAATCTGCTGAATTTTCAAGGCCACCATCCACAAGTACCCATTTAGAAGACTTATCCTTAGGATTACCAACTAAAAAGGCATTTACAACAGTAAATTCTAAAATTAAAATATCTGAAATAATTTCCATGGAAGAAGTAGTTAGCTTGGACAATCCTTCCACTAGAGCATTTCCCATGTATATTACCACCCTTCGTAATGTAGAGTAATTTACAGTAATTAAGAAAGACATCTTAGCTAAAACTAAAATGCCCTACTTAATTGTAAATTAATGGTTTTATTGCTGATTGTATTGAGGTTCTTGTTGTTGTATATATTGCTGTCTTTGCTGTAATGTTTGAAGTGCAGTATCAAGGTCTTGAGCAATATTTTGGAAGTCTTTTTTAGCCTGAGTATCTTCAGTTTCTAGAGCAAAAGTTTTCATAGTTGCTGAAGCACTTTGAATACCAGCAATAGCTTGTTGCATTTGAGTTCCTACTGTCATATAAATCACCTCCTTTCATTATCCTTTTGGTTTGAATATAAGTGATGCCAAAAACGCAAATATTATAGCAGCGGAAATTCCTGCACTGGTTATTTCAAAAATCCCCGTAAGTACACCAATAAATCCAGTCTTTTGCGCTTCCACTAGGGCTCCTTTAACTAAGGCGTTTCCAAAACTCATTATTGGAGTAGAGGCCCCAGCTCCTGCAAACTTTATCAGAGGATCATACCATCCAAGACCTCCAAGTATAGCTCCCATAACTACCATTGTACTTGTTGTATGGGCAGGAGTGAGTTTAAATACATCCATCATTATTTGTCCTAAAACACATATTCCACCACCTACAATAAATGCCCAAAATATTTTCTCCATATGTTTGCACCTCTTTTACATTTCTATAGATACTGCATGAGCTATGCAAGGGATACTTTCCTTTTGTTGATAGGACAAAGGAGATAGAAGTGCCCCAGTACCAATGATTAATATCCTTTTAAGCTCTCCTTTTTTCATGCGGTTTAATAAATGACCATGTAATACTGTTGCTGAGCAAGCACATCCACTAGCTCCAGCAAATACTGGCTGGTCTTCCTTATAAATCAATAGTCCACAATCAGTAAAAGTCTTTTTAGGGATTATTAATCCATGCTTAGTTAATAAATCAGCACATATTTGATGACCAACCCTTCCTAAATCTCCTGTTGCAATCAAATCATAGTAAGTTGGATCTATGTTTAAATCTCTAAAATGTGCTTCAATTGTATCTACCGCAGCAGGGGCCATAGCTGCTCCCATATTATATGGATCTGTAATTCCCATATCAACCACATGACCAATGGTAGCTGAAGTTACTTTAGGACCAGTGCCCTTTGAAGCAACCAGGCCTGCTCCAGCACCAGTTACGGTCCATTGAGCAGTTGGAGGTTTTTGTGCTCCATATTCTGTAGGATATCTAAAAAGTTTTTCTGCAGCTACATTATGACTTGATGCAGCGGCAATTATGTAATTGGCAGCACCACTGTCTATAAGCTGTGAACCTATAGCTAAACCTTCTATAGCACTTGAACAGGCTCCAAATATTCCAAGATAGGGTATTCCAAGGCTTCTAGCTGCAAAGCTGCTAGAAATTATTTGATTCATAAGGTCACCACTTAAGAAAAAAGTGATATCTTCTTTTTTCATATTGGCTTTGTGAATTGCAGTTTCGCAAGCTTCTTGTAAAAGTGTTTTTTCTGCTTTTTCAAAACTATCTTGGCCAATCCATGTATCTTCATGAAGTATATCAAAGTCGTTAGCCAAATTACCTTTTGCTTCAAAAGGTCCACCTACAGCAGCAGAAGATATAATTACAGGTTTTGATTCAAAAATCCATGATTGATTGCCTTTAAGCATTTACATCGCCCCCAACCATTGAAGAGTAAGTTTTATTATTGCAACTACAAAGGCAGAAAATGTTCCAAATACAATAACAGAACCTGCAAGTTTGAACATATTTCCGCCAACGCCTAAAACATATCCCTCAGTTCTGTGTTCAATGGCAGCTGATGCCATGGTATTTGCAAAACCAGTAATTGGGATTGCAGTACCAGCTCCCGCCCATTGTGCAATATGGTCAAAAACTCCAAAGCCAGTAAGTGTAATAGAAACTATTATAAGTACTGCAGAAGTCGGATTGCCTGCAGTTTCAGGAGTAAAGTTAAAGTTTTTAATAAAAAAGAATTGTAAGATTTGACCTATAGCACATATAAGTCCTCCAACTAAAAAAGCTCTTATACAGTTCTTAAAAACAGGGCGTTTGGGTTCTCTATCCTTTGCAAAGTCTTGATATTCCTGTTGAGTAGGAGTTAATTCTTTCTTTTTTTTGCTAGACACAAAAATCACCTTCCAATAAAATTTATCTAACGCATAAGATAAGGCTCTAATTTATCCATGACCTTTTTTAATCTATTTGCATTGTTAAAGTATGCCTTTTTAACCTCCGGGTTATTTACCTCTAAAGAAAATGAAAGTAAATCAGATTGAGCTTTGGCAATACTTGCATATAGCAATTCCTTAACTTTAGCCTGAGGTACGTCTATAGAATCCATAAAAAGATCTATATACAAATCACCAGAAGAATCAGCTTGAGCAATAAATACATTATCTAGTGATACTCCAGAGCTGGATAATTGAACCTTTAACCATTCTCTGTTAAGCCCTATATTTTTTAAGCCTTCATCAAGGATATTTCCATCTAATATTACAGTCTCAGGCTCTGAAGTGGGATTAACCTTTTGATGTAAGTCATGAGGGGTTACAGGTTTTTTATCAGATTTTAATAGGACGTTTACATCTCCTGTGGTTTCCATAACTGCAAACTCCACATCAGCTAAGTTAAAGGCACTTTTTGAACGCAGCTCCCTTAAAAGCTCGTCACCTGTAAACTTTACTTGCATTAAGTTGTTTTCAAGAACTTTACCGTCTTTCATAAGAACTGTTTCTTTTCCATTTATGAAATCATGAAGTTTTTTACTTTTTAACGATAAATAATCTAGTGCAAGCAAGAGTAAAACCCAGCTTGCTAGGGCAACAAAGGCAAAAGCAATGTTTGGTACTAAACCTAAAGAAATCAAAACCGTTATTATAGATACAAATATGTAACTTATGACTTTAAAAGGGGAAGACTTCGATAAATTTTCATTTCCTACAATTTTAGTTATGCCTAAAGCTACAAAAAATAAAACTACAGTTCTTAAAAGTACTATAAACCAAGCTTGCATATATATCCCTCACTTAATTACCTTTATATTGTGGTTCTTCAAATTCTAGTGTTTTAATTCTATTTTCCATATCATAAATTACAGATTCAGCATCTTTTAATGCTTCTTTATAAGCACTTTTTTCTTCTTCATTTCTGCTTTGTAGTGAATAAATCCTAAGTGTACTTTCAATTCCTTTTAAATTAGCAAGAGTTTGTTTGACTTTTGAACCAACTGTCACCTTGAATACCTCCTTAGAACGTCATTTATCTTAAGTGATTATTAATTTTAAAAATATATTAAAAGGTTGCCAGTTTATTATTAGTAGTATTCATAAAAAATATTAGTTTTTCAGTAAAATTTTTATATTTTTTTATTCAATATGTTATTTAACAAATTATTAAATAGAGGTAAACATTTTGAAAAGTAATTGTTTGGTGAAATTAACTATATGTATTGACATATTATGAATAAAAATATAAAATGAACATAATAAAACTAAGTAAACCTATAGGAATAGTTATAAAGATGACGTCAATTTAAAGTAAAATAATAAAATTATATAAATTACAAAATAAAGCATCTCAATGAAATTGAGATGTATTAATTAATAGTTAAACCTAGTATTTATATATGAATACTATAACAATCTGGAGGTGTTGAAATGAAGAGTAGGCTTAATTTTAAGATTTTTTTACCATTAGTAGCTTCAGCTATTGCAATGCTTATTAGTAAATTTGTACCTAATAAAATACAGGCATATAGAACAGTTTACTGGGTTCCTTTTATTTGTACATTTGCAATAATATTTTTATTATTAATACTTATTTCATTGAAAAACAAAAAGCTTTTACATAATTTAAAGGAAAAGGCACCATTAATTACGGTGGCGATTTTTATATTATCCTTAATGGAAGTATTAACAGCTAAAACAAGGATATTACCACTACCATATTTTCCGGCACCAGGACAAGTAGTGGATGCTATGATAACTGATTGGAAAATGCTTTTAACAAGTGCGCTATATTCACTTAGAATGCTGTTTTTAGGTTATTTTGTAGGAGCAGTTCTAGGACTTATCACAGGTACAATGATTGGTTGGAATAAAAAATTAAACTATTGGCTTTCCCCGCTGCAAAAGGTCATAGGACCAATACCGGCAACAGCATGGATTCCAATTGCAATGACGGTTTTTCCTACAAGCTTTGCTGCAAGTATATTTATACTGGCACTAACAGTGTGGTTTCCAGTTACGGTTATGACAAGCTCTGGAATTGCAAATGTTAGAAAGTCATATTTTGAGGTAGCAGAAACCCTTGGTGCTAACAAGTGGTATTTAATATTTAAAGTAGCACTGCCTTCAGCTTTGCCAAATATATTTATAGGATTATTTATGGGTCTTGGAACATCTTTTGTTACATTAATAGTAGCAGAAATGTTAGGAGTTAAAGCTGGTCTTGGATGGTATATTAACTGGGCTCAAGGATGGGCAGAATATAAAAAGGTTTATGCGAGCTTAGTTGTTATGTCCCTATTATTCTCTACAATTATAACGCTATTATTTAAGGTTAGAGATAGAATACTGATATGGCAAAGGGGGCTTATAAAATGGTAAAGAGCGAAGGAAAAATATTAGTGAAAAATTTGAGCTGTGAGTTTATAGACCATGAAGGTAATAAAATGACAGCCTTAGATAAAGTTAATTTAGAATTTAATGCTGGAGAATTTGTATCAATTGTAGGACCAAGTGGCTGTGGAAAGTCAACATTACTTAGAATAATTGCAGGCCTTCAAAAGCCAAGTAATGGAGGTACATTATTAGACAATGATGAAATTAATGGTCCAAGTTATGAAAGAGGATTAGTATTTCAAGACCCAACGTTATTTCCATGGCTTAATGTCCATGATAATGTGGCTACAGGGCTTGTTGCTAGAAAATTGTATAAGGAAAGAAAAAATGATGTAACAGAATACATTGACCTTGTTGGACTTAAGGGTTTTGAAAAGTCCTATCCTCATCAATTATCTGGGGGAATGGCTCAGAGAGTAGCTATTGCAAGAGCCTTAGTAAATCATCCTAAGGTGCTGCTTTTAGATGAACCTTTAGGAGCGCTAGATGCTTTCACTCGTATGTATATGCAGGATGAAATACTAAGAATATGGAAAGAACGTAAAAGCACAATGATTCTGGTTACTCATGATGTGGACGAGGCAATTTATCTTAGCGACAAGATAGTAATAATGTCACCACGCCCTGGTCGAGTTCAAAAGGTTATAGATGTTAATATGGCTAGACCAAGAAGAAGAAATGGTAAGGAATTTACGGAACTTAGAAATGAAATATTAGAAGTGCTTAATTTTGCTAAAAAGGATTGAGATGAAATATATGATAAATTGAGGCATATTGGCTTATAACGGATTTAAATATTCATATAAATCATGCAAAATAAATATTTAGGGGGTAACAATTTTGAAAAAAGGTATTATAAGAATTATTAGTGTATTATCAATTACAGCGGTGCTTGCAACAGGATGTTCAAGCAAATCAAAAGAAACTGCTTCAAAGGATGCAAAGGGTGAACTTACAAAGGTTACGCTTGGAACATATAACGGTACTTGTGAGGCGCCACTATATGCAGCAGTTGAAAATGGTACTTTTAAGAAGTATGGTTTAGATGTAGAACTTGTAAATATAAACTCAGAAACTCTTAAAGAAGGACTTGCTTCAGGAAAAATAGATGGAGCTCAAATTTCTCCAGGAATGTTTAAGGCAATAGAACAGGGACTTAATATTAAACTTACAAATGGAGTACATACAGGATGTATCCAAGGAGTTGTATCAAAGGACTCAAAAATACAATCTGTTAAGGACTTAAAGGGTAAGAAAATAGGTATAGATGCTATAGGGGGAGTTCCTCAGGTACTTTTAACTCTTGAACTTGGTAAATATAATATTGATGCAAAAACTGATGTAGAGTGGAGAGTATATCCTCAGGCCAACCTGCAGCAGGCTCTTGACAAGGGGGATATTGATGCATTTGCAGCTTGGGATCCATATGGAGCCATGGCAGTATCTTCAGGAAAGGCTAGAAAGATATTTGGAAACAACAATAGTGAAAATGGTGCACAGGACAGTTACTGCTGCTTCTTAGGGGTAAATGGAAAACTTGCCAAGGATAAACCTGAAATTGCAAAGGCAATTGATAATGCTTGGAAAGAAGCAAATGAATGGGTACAACACAATCATGAAGATGCAGGAAAAATGGCCGTTGATAAGAAATATGTAAGTAGCGGAGATGAAGTTGCAAACAGCAAACTAATTGGAGATTATAAGTTTGTATCTGATAAAGAAAAGGCAAAGGTAGACTTTAAAAATACTTTAGATGCTATGAAAAAACAAGGAATACTTGATCAAGCAACAGATGTTGACCAGCTTGTAGACGACACTTTTATAAAATAAAGTAAAATAAAGTGCCACCCACGTGGCAAGTGGCAAGTGATAAAATGGAAGCTCAGATGTCACGTGCCACCCACATGGCAAGTGAATAGTAGACAATAGCTAAAATTATTAATATTGATTAATTATTTTATTTGTGATACTATGAAAACAAATTAGTAAAGAAATTACTTTAATGTTAAAAGGGAGTAGCTGCCCGTATTAGGGTGATAAAGTCAACATACTGGCTTTCGAGTCTGGCTTTATCGTGGCTTATTTTAGTCAAGTGAGACTTTTAGCACAATGGCTTATTTGTCGTTGTGTTGAAGGTCTTTTTTAGCGTAATAATTATGTTAAAAAAGATTTTCAACACAAAGATAAGCGTTGTGCTGAAGGTCTTTAATTTTTTATATTTTAGTTTAAAAAGGAGGTCATAATAATGACAGCATTTATCAAAGCATTATTATTTGTAGTTGTGGCAGAAATGGGTGATAAAACTCAGCTGCTAGCAATGGCTATGGCAAGTAAATACAAGGCAAAGCAGGTACTTATAGGAGTCTTTATTGCTACTATTTTTAATCATGCTCTTGCTGTAGCAGTTGGAAGCTATTTAAGTGCTTTTATTCCAATGAATAATGTAAAAATTGTTGCAGCAATATCATTTTTAATCTTTGGTCTTTGGACGTTAAGAGGAGATAAAATTGATGATGAAAATGAGAAAAAGGCTAAGTTTGGTCCAGTTGTTACCGTAGCTATAGCATTTTTTCTAGCAGAAATGGGAGATAAGACTCAGCTTATGACTATAGCTATTTCAGCACAATATCAACAACCAATTTATATACTTATGGGAACAACCGTTGGTATGATGGTTGCAGATAGTATAGGAATTATAGGTGGAGCATGGATGTGCAAAAATATTCCTGAGGTATACATAAAGTGGATAGCAGGAATAATATTTATGTTCTTTGGAACTTTAACACTATATGGTTCAGTCCCTGCAAGTATGCTAAACGCAGCATATATAAGTTTATATCTTATAATAATAGCAATACTTATATACTTAGCAGGAGTTAAATTTGCATATCATGATGAGGTTTCTAATATAGTTTCAGCAGAAAAGAGTAATGCACAAAGTGAGATAAAATAGATATATAACAGAAATATTCAAGCATATACTTAAAAATGGAAATAAGATTGAGAGGCGTAAAAAATGATTAAAGAATTTATATTAAAAAATAGATCCTATAGAAGATTTTATGAGGATAAAACTATTGAAATGGACACTTTAAGAGAGCTTGTAGATTTGGCTAGATTATCACCTTCAGGTGCTAATAGACAGGGATTAAAATATTTTATATCAAATACTAAGGAGAAAAATGATAAGATATATGATTGCTTAGGGTGGGCAGGGTATTTGAAAGACTGGAGCGGCCCAGAAGAAGGAGAAAGACCAAGTGCGTATTTAGTAGTTGTTAGTGATACGTCTCTAGGTGTTACTTTACCACAGGATGAAGGAATAGCAGGTCAAAGCATTTTACTTGGTGCTGTTGAAAAAGGTCTTGGAGGGTGTTTCATTAAAAATATTAATAAGAAAAAATTAGCTGAGGCGCTTAATTTAGATGAGAGATATGAAATAACGCTTGTATTAGCATTAGGTTATCCAAAGGAAGAAGTGGTTATTGAATCTATGAATGAAAATGGAGACATTAAATATTGGCGAGATGAAAATGCAGTGCACCATGTACCTAAGAGAGAGTTGGATGATTTAATTTTATAATAATCAGTATGCTAGTAACCAGTAACCAATGTAGATGTTTTATAAGGCAAAACTATATTTTATTGGTCACTGGTTACTAGTAACTGGCTGCTAAAAAATGCTTAGCATTTTTTCTATATTTCTTTAGAATATATAGTGGATGGGTTTGGCGTTAGAATAACAAAGCAGGACATGTTTTTATCTCCTGTATTTTTTAAAGCAAACATTGCTGCTCCATCGCAATGTAAAACATCACCTTCAGTAAGCTTACTCATAGTTCCCTCTACAGTAACTTCTCCTTCACCTACAAGCACATGAACAATAAGATCGCTATTTTCATGGTTGTGAGGAGGCACTTCTTGGCCAGGTTTTAGATTTAAAATAAAATTAAGAATCTTATTTTCATTAAAAAGAACTCTCTTTGTAATAGTCTCATCTAAGTACACCATTTTATCTGATATTTTTTCTATTTTCATAATTATCCCTCCATAAATAAATTTCTGTGAAAGATTTATGCTTTAAGCAAGCTTATATTATTCAATTATTATTGCATTTACTGGGCAGCTTGTTTCAGCATCCTTTGCACTTTCTATTAGTGTTTCCAAAATTTCATTTTCTGATGCTTCTGCTTTCCCATCATCTTTCATTTCAAAGATTTCCGGACACATTCCAGCGCATAATCCGCATCCTATACAGGTATCTTTATCAACAAACGCTTTCATAAATAACACCCCTTATAAATTATTTTTATATCTTCTATGTTTAAATTGTAAATCATTAGCATTAAAAATAATGTGATTTAAATCAAAAACTAGAAATATTACGACATTTTTAATGCTCTGGGTCGTATAGAATTTTCATCTAGGAAGGCGTTCATTTTGCCGAGAACAGCTAATATCTATAAATTTAAAATTCCTAAACCGCTTAAACTCGCTATCACTCAGACAGTAGGCGGTTCTTAACGGTATTTTAAATTTATAAATAAAGCCGTTCTAAGGCTCATCCAATACCTTCTACGATGAAAATTCTATACTTCTAGAGCATTAAAAAGTTCTTCATGTGAACAGCTGAAGGAAGAAATTCAGCAAACTGAATTTCTAAAATATTTTAGGAATTAGTACACAAAGATCTTTTAGGGCGGCAGCCCGGACGTTACAAGAGCTGATACGGAATAAATGAGAAAATTTAATTTACAAGTTAAAGATAAGATAATATAATAAAGGTTTTTAGCGAAAATAGAATGATTAACATTTTACGACCTATCGGTCTGCGGGCTTATCAGTCCTTTGATAAGTGCCCATTTAAAGAAACTTTCGCCAAGGCGAAATTTCTTCCTTCAGCAGTATACATGAAGACATTTTTAATGTTGAATTTAGTATGGGATTTGCATTGTAGAAGGCTTTGAACAAGTAATTAGAAGTTCTTTATTTATGAATTTAAAGCACCGTAAAGAACTTTTTACTGTCTGAGCGACAGCGAGTTTAAAAAGTTTAGGTGCTTTAAATTGAGAAATATTAGAGCTTCTTTACGTAGTGAACGCCTTCCTAAATACAAATCCCATACGGAAGATTCAACATTAAAAACGTCGCAATTTCCTTTAATTATGCTATAATAACAAATAAAAATTAAAATAGTAGAGATAGGTATTGTGTATATACTATTTTATAATAAAGGGGGATAATATTTTGAAAAAATTATATGGATTATTGGGAGAAAAGCTTGGGCATAGTTTTTCGCCGCAAATACATTCACTAATATTTAAAGAATTAGATATAGAAGGATACTATCATTTATTCGAAGTGAATAAGGCGGAGCTGCATAATGCAGTCTTAGGGTTTAAAGCTCTAAAAGTAACAGGAGTAAATGTCACCATTCCCTACAAGGTTGATGTAGTAAAATATTTAGACGATGTATCACTAGAAGGCAAGAACATAGGGGCAGTTAATACAATATGCTTTAAAGATGGAAAAACTATAGGATATAATACAGACTATTATGGTTTTGGAATGATGCTGGATAAATTTAATGTGAAAGTAAAAGGAAAAAATGCAGTTATTTTGGGTTCAGGGGGAGCTTCCCAAGCTGTGCTTCAATTCCTCTTAGACAATGGTGTGAATGAAGTTACTTTTGCAACCAGAAATGAAGAACAATGTAAGAAAAAGTTTAATGAATTTAAAGCTATTGATTATAATAAAATTAAGTATCTAAATAATGAAGATATAGTAATTAACTGTACTCCACTAGGAATGTACCCTAATGTAGAAAGCTCTCCTTTAAGTAAGGAAGACGTTTCAAAGTTTAGCTCTGTTATTGATTTGATTTATAATCCTGAAGAAACCTTATTGCTTAAATACGCAAGAGAGCAAGGAATACAAGGAGTAAATGGTTTATATATGTTAATAGGGCAAGCGGTAAAGGCACAGGAGTTGTGGAATAGTATAATAATTAATAAAGAAACTGTGGATAAAATTTATGAGGAAATTAAATAAAGTATAATTTCGGAAGGGGTAAAAATAATGAACTGGTTAAGAAGATTTATGATTGGGAGAAATGGTGTAGATTATATATGTATAGCTTTAATAGTAGGTTATATGGCAATTTCTTTAATAGTTTCTATTACAGGTATTAAAGCTCTAATGATCATTGGTTATATTTTGTGGGGAATATGTTTATTTAGAATATTATCTCGTGACATTATAAAACGACGAAAAGAGAATATGGTATTTTTACAGTGGTGGAATAAGATATCCCATAAATTTATAAATAAGTCTGATGAAATAAAATCTATGAAGACCCACCGAATTTTCAAATGCCCAAACTGTAAGCTAAAGCTTCGTGTACCAAAAGGGAAGGGAAAAGTTACAATTACTTGCTCAAGGTGCAAAACAGAGTTTTCTAAAAGGACTTAGGGGGAAGCTGGTTAGACAAGGTAGCAAAAAGGCTTTCTGGGAGCTAGATTAAAAAGAATTAAACAGAGCATGAAAATTGTTATTAAATTTAATAAAAATAATAGGGGGATAGTGCATGGAATATAAAATTGAAGAAATGAAATCATCTGATTGGGAACAGGTAAAGAATATTTATTTAGAGGGAATAAAGACAAAGAGAGCAACATTTCAGACGGAAGCACCTACTTGGGAAGAGTGGAATAGTGGTCATATTAATTCATGCAGATTAGTTGCACGTTTAGGGGATAATGTATTAGGTTGGGCAGCACTGAGTCCGACCTCAGGTAGATGCTGCTATGTAGGAGTAGTAGAAGTTAGTATTTACATAGGAGAAAAATATAAAGGACAAGGTGTAGGAACGGCCCTCTTTGAACATTTAATTAAACTATCAGAAGAAAGTGGCTTTTGGACTTTGTATTCTTCGATTATAAGACAAAATAGTGCAAGCATAGCCCTTCATAAAAAGTGCGGTTTTAGAGAAATAGGAATAAGAGAAAAGATAGCTAAGACCAATGAGGGGATATGGCATGATGTAGTTTTAATGGAGAGAAGAAGTAAAGTAGTTGGCATAGATTAAGTTTTATGTGTGGAAACATGCTAACTAGAATTTAAAATGAAAACCATGGATCAATATCAGTTTCTAAAGCTGAATTATCCATGGTTCATTTATTGAGTATTTAATATCTAATTAATTTATTCCAACTTGCCACTTGCCACGTGGGTGGCACCTTTAGGTGGCATTTTTATATTCATTAAATTTAATAATCACGTCAGGATTATCCTTTATAAAATTTACGTACTCCTCAAAGCATTTAATGGTTTTATCACTTAATGTGTGCTCAACTTTTTCGGTTTCAGCCAGTATTGTTTTTTCGGATACCCCTAAAACCTTTAGAAGAGCAGCAATGGTGTTATGACGTTTGATTAATGATTTTCCAAGGTTTTTTCCACTTTCCTCAAGCATTATATATCCATACTTTTCATATTTTACAAGTTTAAATTCACTGAGTTTCTGCACCATCTTAGTAGCAGATGGGGGCTGTACATTTAGTGCATCTGATAATTCATGGATTCTTGTAAATCCAGTGTTTATAGAAAGCCTGTATATCATTTCAAGATAATCTTCCATGGATGCTGTAAGGAGATTCTCTTCTTTTTTCATATATTCATTAAAAGTATAAAATTCATTGTTATCCATAATACATCACCAGCTTTATAAAATTTATATAGGTTCCAAGTAAATTATATGCAGGGATAAATTAAAAAATTACTACCATGTAACCTTTTTATATCAATATTCATAACTTATATAGTGTAGGAAAGTTAGCTAAGGCTAATACTTTTAATCCTCAGTAACTGTTTGATGGTTAGCTAAACTGCACCAATATATAGGAGGAGATATCCGTGGATAATGAAAGGGCAATAGATAAAGCAGCAAGCTTTGAATTGCATAAAGTAAGAACAAATAGTAGTTTAAATATAATAAAAAGATTTAAGCAGTTATTAAAGTTTTTAGGACCTGCGTTTATAGTGAGCGTTGCTTATGTGGACCCAGGAAATTTTGCTGCAAATATCACTGGAGGGTCAATATTTAATTATGGTCTTGTGTGGGTTATTTTATGGAGTAACATAATGGCTATATTTTTACAGGTTATGTCTGCTAAACTAGGCATAGCTACAGGAAAAAATTTACCTCAAATGTGCAAAGAAGTATTTTCAAAGAGAGTGAATTGGCTTTTTTATATTGTAGCAGCAATTGCAGCAATGGCAACCACCATGGCTGAATTTATAGGAGCAGTACTAGGTTTTTACTTGTTATTTGGGATTCCCTTGGGGTATTCTGTTGTGTTAACTACTGTAGTAACATTTATAATCACTTACCTGCAAAAGTATGGCCAAAGGATTGTAGAGATAGTTATTACTTTGCTTATTGCGGTAATATGCGGCGCATACACTATAGAGTTATTTCTTGCAAAGCCTGATTGGCCACAGGTAGCTCTTCATACACTAGTTCCTTCACTGCCCAATGGTCAAGCGGTTTTAATTGCTGTAAGTATGCTGGGGGCTACAGTTATGCCTCATGTAATATATCTTCATTCTCAGCTTGTTCAAAGTCGTAATGAAGGAATGACATTACAAGAAAAGAAAAGGCACTTTTTCATGGAAAAGATTGATGTTGTTATAGCTATGAATATCGCATTTATTGTAAATGCTGCAATGGTGGTAATTTCTGCATCAGTGTTTTTTAGTAGGGGGATGGTGGTTGATTCAATAGAAGTTGCACACAGATCTCTTGAGCCACTTCTAGGATCACTATCAAGTGGTGCATTTGCAGTTGCTTTGCTTGCTTCAGGATTTTCCTCATCATCAGTAGGAGCCATGGCTGGAGAAACTGTTATGGATGGATTTGTGGATTTTAAAATTCCTATCAACTTAAGAAGAATAATAACAATGCTTCCAGGTGCCATTGTAATACTTGCTGGAGTAAATCCCATGAAAGCATTAGTTATAAGCCAAGCTAGTCTAAGTTTTGCGCTGCCAGCAGCGATAATTCCTATGATAATTATTACAAGCAATAAAAAACTCATGGGCGAATTTGTAAATAAGTCTTGGGCAAAGATAGTTGGCTGGGCAATTGCTTCAATAATTATTGCATTGAATGTGGTACTTTTATACTTAACCTTCACTGGAAATGTATAAAAAAAGTCATGGATAAACATAAGTTTTAATACTGAATTATCCATGACCTTTTTATTTAGGAAGGAGTTATTTTAATTTGATTTTTACTTATTTGCCTTCATTCATGCTTTTGTATATAATTACATGATAGAGATGAATGGATTAATAAACTAAGTAACCGAGTTGATGTACGCAAGGAAGTGAAATTATGCCAGAAGATAGGTTAAATAAGGTTAGTTGTAACAATTATAGATGTGAAATTGAAGTCACGTTGGAAATTTTGTCTGGAAAATGGAAAGCTCTTATTATTTGGAACCTTAATCTTCATAAGGTTATAAGATATAATGAGTTCAAAAGATTAATTCCAGGAATAACCCAAAAGATGCTGAGTCAGCAGTTAAAGGATCTAGAGCAAAATGGATTAGTTCATAGAACTGTTTATCCTGAAGTGCCTCCTATGGTTGAATATTCACTTACAAAATTGGGGAATGATTTAATCCCTATATTAGAAGAAATGGATAAGTGGGGGAAGTATTTTGTTGATAATTATAGAAATTCAAACCATAAATAGGGAATATACAGCTGACTAAAACCAGCTGTATATTTTTTTATAAATTTAGAATGTTACTTCTGTTCCGTAATAAGTAGCTTGAAATAATTGCTTCATTTCTTCCACAGATATTTCTCTTGGATTAGTACTTGTACAAGCATCGACTACTGCACCCTCAGAAATTTTATTTAAATTAGCTTTAAAGTCTTCTTCAGATACTCCAAACTCTTTTAAGGTAGCGGGCATGTTCATACTAACTCTAAAATTTTTGACTAATTCTATTAATGATTGAACTAATTCATCTGTTGTTGAACCTTTTAATCCTAATCTTTTAGCTATATCAGCGTAAGTAGCTCCAGCAGCTTTAGCATTGAATTGTATAGCATATGGAAGGTATATTGCATTTGCAAGTCCATGAGGAATATTGAAAATCTTTCCGGTTTTATGAGCCATTGAGTGAACTATTCCAAGTATTGCATTTGAAAAAGCCATTCCAGCTAAACATTGAGCTATATGCATTTGTTTTCTAGCCTCTTCTTGTCCGTTAAAGGATTTAACTAAATTATCAACAGTCATTTCTATTGATTTCACAGCTAAAGCATCAGTTATTGGGTTTCTAACTTTTGAAACATAAGCTTCAAAAGAGTGAGTTAAAGCATCCATTCCAGTATTAGCAACTAGTGATGGAGTCATACTTTGTACTAAATTAGTATCAACTATAGCGATATCTGGAGTTATGTTATAGTCAGCTATTGGATATTTAATGCCTGTTTTTTCATCAGTTATTATTGAAAATGCAGTAACTTCTGAACCAGTACCACTTGTAGTTGGTATAGCTATAAATTTAGCCTTTTGTCTTAATTCTGGTAAGTTAAATGGTTTAGCAGCCTCTTTAAAAGTGAACTCTGGATACTCATAAAATATCCACATTGCTTTAGCAGCATCTATTGGTGAACCACCACCTACACCAATTATCAAATCAGGAGTAAATTCTTTCATGGCCTGGACACCTTTCATAACTGTTTCTACTGAAGGGTCATTTTCAACTCCTGAAAATACTGAAGTTTGAATATTAGCTTCTTTTAATAATTCTTGTATCTTTGGAACTGTTCCATCCTTTATTAATCTTTGAGAACCAATAACAAGCATTGCCTTAGTTCCCTTTACTAATTTTAAATGCTCTAGAGCATTTTCTCCAAAATAAACATCTCTTGGTATAGTAAATCTTTGCATTTATATTTCCTCCCTTTAATTAATTGCTTTTAATTATTAGCAAGTTATTATTTGTAAATTTATTACCTGAACTTTTGTTTTTTCTTTGTGCCTTAGCACGAGTATTAGTATAAGCCTATTAATTTCAGAAAAAAAGTAGGCACTTTTCGGTAGGACAGTTTCAAAAAGGTAGGAAATATGATGTTTCAAAGGAGAAAAAGTTTTAGGGGACAAAAAGAGTCTGTTAAGAAGTTTGCACAAACTTCTTAACAGACTCTAGGATTTTGCACAGCAAAATCTCAGTAACTTGCCACTTGTCACGTGGGGGGCACTTTTCTTTTTTACCATTCACCAAACCAAGCTATGGCTTCATAATGGGCAGGGGAGTCTAGGGCTTCTGTGGATGAAAATTTAATATAGTAAGTTCCTTTAGGAAGTTCAATTGAAATTCCTGCTGATCCAGTATCTAAATCTACAGGAGAAGTAGCAAGTATTTTACCGCTGCTGTCCATTATAGATACTGATGTTTGAACTCGTCCTAATGGTATATCTACAAATATATTTAAATTTTGAAGCTTAGTATTGGTTACTTTATATAAGTCATCATCCTTAGGTTTTAAGTAACCGGAGATTAAAGGAGAATAATTTATATTTTCATTAGGTGTATAAGACTGTGCAAAGAACAAGGAATCATTGGGTTCTTTATCAAGGATATAAGAACCTAAAAATGGTACATCCACACTTTCATCTAACTTCATTTGTCTAAGAGTATAGTTTTGAGAATCTTGGTCAAAAGACTGATAAAAAATCCATTCACCCATTGGAGTAATTCCATCTGCTAGATTATATGACAGCTGAGTTAAATCAGAGCCATCTGTACGCACTCTACGTAAACCACCACCAGGAGTGTCTGCAGAAAAATAAATCCATCCATCATATACATTAAGAGTATCAAATGTCCGCGCATTAAGTGAGGTATCATTTAAGCCATCCACAGTCATCTTATGAATACGATTATCACGTTCACTTTCATAGTAAATCCAACCGTCTTCAACATCAAAAATACCAACACCATAATCTAACATTTTTATTTTATTTGTTCCATCAAGGTTCATTTTATATAAGAAGTGGTTATCTATTTGGCTGATATAATATAGGTAACCATCTTCTACAATCATTTTAGAAGCTAGCTCATCACCAATCTTAACTTTAGATGAGCCGTCAACCTTACATTTATAAAAGGCTGAGTTATATCTTTGTCCATAGCTGTAATAAATATCATCGCCTACAACAAGAAGACTATACACAGATTCGCTTACTATTTGTGTTTTTTCTGAGCCGTCTAATTTCATTTTATAAATTTTTTTTCCATCAGATAAATTTCTATAATAAATCCAATCATGTACTATATTTATTTGGTCAACTTTATCATCACTTATCTTTATCAAACCTGTACCATTATAGCTAAGTTTATATAATTTATCATTATCAAAATAAGCTGTAAAATAAATATTGCCCTTATAGTATGCAAGCTGCCCACCGTTTGTAAGATTTCCATATACACTTCCAGTTTCTTCAACAACTTTTACGGTAAGTTTTATCTTCTTGTCCCAACCATCAATAGTTCCATAAATAATGTGAGTTCCAGCAGTGGAAGTATCCAGAGAGTCTTCTTCCCATTTAACGGGAACAAGTTTTTTAGCTATACTATAGCTTAATATGTTGCTAGGTGCACCATCATACATTACTAACACATTAGAGGGAAATGTATAATCTTCTCCTATAAATGCCATGTCTGAAATATTATCTGCTTTAGTAATAATAAAAGTTTTTACCTCATCTTTTATTGTATTTTTTAAGGAATCACTAATAGCTCCTGTACCACCAATGATACTTATATTTTTAGTACTTTGAAGACTTAAATAAGATTTTGTTATTTGGGGAAGAGTGCTGTCTACTAATACAATTGGTGCATCTTTTGAGGCAGCTAAAGCACTTCCTGATAAGGCATCTGGAAAGTTCTTACCTGAAGCCACATACAAATTAGTGAAATCAATTTTACCTTGGAATTCTTTAAGTATAGAGATATTGGTATCAAATCTATTTAGTCCGCTTAGTCTTTTAGGATTTGTTAATGATGCTTGTACACTTTCACCTATAGAGCCTGTTCCACCAATAATATAAGAAACGGGAATATTCTTATCCTTAATAAAGGCGCTTACTTTGTCAGGTAATTTGCTTTGGCTAGATAACAAAATTGGCATTTGCATTTCTCCTGCAATAGGAGCCATGCTTAATGCATCTGGAAAGTTTTCACTGGATGCCACAGCAATTCCATTTTGGGTACCAAGCATTTCAGCTATTTTCACTGAAGTTTCATAGCGATCCTTTCCAGAGAGTCTAGTTGTAGTTACATTAAGTGTCTTTAATTGCTCTTCAATATTTGGAGAAACAACTCCTGTACCACCAATGATATAGGCATTTTTAACCTCTAAATCTTTAAGTGATTTTAAAGCATCAAGGTTTAAGCCATTTTTGGAAGTTAAAAATATAGGAGCATTTTTACTTTTGGCTAAAGGAGTTGCACAAAGGGCATCAGGGAATGCCTCTCCACTTGCAATTACGGCATAAGAAGATTTAGTCCAGCCTTTCTTAATGATTGATAAATTTGTGCTATATCTATCTTGTCCATATAATCTATCTACGGATGGAGTTGCTGCATGGACATTTGTAGATAAAAGGCAAGATGAGGTAAGGGTTGTACAAATAGAAAGCACTAAAGCAGCTAAGAGTTTTCCTTTGGTCACGATTACATTCAATCCTTTCGTTGTTAATATTTTTTATGCTGAATAAAAGTAAAGAGAAATTACGTAGTAGTGAAGTTTTTCTCTTGTACCTTAATTTAATAAAATGATAACATGGGTTTGGTAAAAAGTTAACAGTTAATATATGGTATATATGGATGACTTGGTGTAAATTAATTAGGAAATATAATATAAAAAAAGGACTTTGCATCACAAAGTCCTCCTCTAACTTGCCACTTGTCACGTGGGTGGCACTTTACAATTTGTTCACAATTTCCATAAGTTTTTCATTGTGAATAGTTTCTTTTTCTAAAAGTTCCTGAGTTATAGCTTCTAAAAGATCTCTTTCTTTTAATAAAAGAGCTTTTGTTTCTTCATATAGTGAATCGATTAATTCCTTACATTCATTAACTAAGTCTGCTTGTTTTGCATTTGCTTCACCTAGAGCTTCTATGCTTAAAAGACCTAGGGATTTTCCCATACCATATGCACCAAGCATGTGATAAGCAATGTTTGTACATTGTTTTAAATCGTGGCTAGCTCCTGTTGTGATGTTGTCTTCACCAAATATTATTTCTTCAGCAGCACGTCCACCAAGAAGCATCATTATTCTTCTCTTTAAATAGGTTTTATCTTGATATAGCTTGTCCTCTGGGATTGTCATTGTATATCCACCAGCACCCTTTGTGCTTGGGATTATTGTTATCTTAGATACCTTTTCATTAGGCAGCATCTTAAGTCCCACAAGAGCATGTCCTGTTTCGTGATAAGCTGTAACCTTTCTGTCCTTTTCAGTTATATAATCTCTGTCTTGTTTTTCATGACCTGCTATAACTATTGAAAATGCCTTGTCCATGTGGATGTTTTCAATTGCTTCTGCTTCATCTTTACAAGCAAGTATTGCAGCTTCATTTACAAGACTTTCAAGTTTAGCTCCAGAAAAGCCAGATGCCTTTTGTGCCCATTCATGAGCGTCAATATTTCCAACTGGTTTATTTTTTAAGTGAAGATTTAATATTTTTTCTCGAGCAGATATATCTGGCAGCATAATTTCTATGTGTCTATCAAATCTACCTGGTCTTAAAAGTGCTTCATCTAATATATCCAGTCTATTTGTTGCTGCCATGATGATTATGCCTTCCTTTTCATTAAAGCCTGACATTTCAGTAAGAAGTGCATTTAATGTTTGATCTTTTTCATCAGAGCCACCAGCTTTTCCACCATCTCTTTTCTTACCTATTGCATCTATTTCATCAATAAATATTACGGCTTTACCATTTTGCCTTGCCTTCTTAAATAATTGTCTTACTCTACTTGCACCAACACCTACATAAACTTGAACGAAGTCAGAACCTGACATTGCATAAAAAGGAACTCCAGCTTCTCCAGCAACAGCCTTTGCAAGCAATGTTTTACCTGTACCTGGATCCCCGTAAAGTATAACTCCCTTAGGCATTCTAGCGCCATAAGCTGCATACTTTTCAGGATTTTTTAAGAAATCCACTACATCTTTAACACTTTCCTTTGCTTCTTCATTTCCTGCAACATTTTCAAAGGTGAAAGGTGTGTCTTCTAGTGCAGATGTTTCAAGTTTGTCCACACTAAGTAGTCCTTTATTTGATAAACCAGATTTTTTAGCCATTACAAATACTAAAGAGATAATTGATACTAAAAAAGCTGAACCAAATATTACAGAACTTTTTTCTGTAGGAGAGTACTCTAAAACTTTAACGCCTTCTTTTAAAAGAACTTCCTTAAATGTGTCTATACGAGGGTTGTCTGTTTCATAAGATGTTCCATCACTTAATACAACCTTAAGCTGAGGATCAGGGGATAAGTAAACTTTACTTATTTTATGAGAGTTTAAATCCTTTAAGAAGTTTACGTAAGATTTATTTTCAGTAGTTTTGAAACCAATTTGAGATGTTATAAGTAGCACTAAAGATAGTGCAGCAGTTATCAATGGTAATAAAAAGGGCTTTTTCTTCATCATATTCATTAAGATACCTCCGAGATTTCTATTATAGTTTGGAGCCATCGAACATTTATTATTCTATAATAGCTATTTGATATTGTCTAATAAATCTCATAATTTTTACTAAAGTAATTTATGGAAGCTTTCTTAGTAATTGCAGAAATTTCTATTTAGGGTATAATCTTATATATAGTAACTAGCATTTTAGTAATTAATACACAGTAACTTGCCGTAAGGTATAATTCCTGGGCACTTAGGAGTACTAATTAGGAATTTAATATTATAGGTATAAATTAATGTTTTAATAGGAAATTTAAAATATGTGAGGGAGTTGATTAATATGAAAGTAAGTTCAGTAAAACTTACTCTTCATGAGGAAGAGATATTAAAGGGATTAAATGAGTTCATTGATTTAGAGGGGCTAAAATTTAATAATTTAGAGGTAGGAGAACTTATAAATGTTCACGGAAGTTATAAAAAGGGGGTAGAGATTCCATTTACCGCAGTAGTTGGCCTTGGAAATGTAATAGACAATAAGGTTAAAGTAAAAATTTTTGACGTGAAGGTTGCAAAAATCGGGGTGTTTGCTGGTATAAAAAATATCATATTGAAGCAGGCAGGGAAGAAGACCGAGGCATATGGTGTTGAGGTTGAAGGTGACGTAATTACAGTAGATCTCGATACTATAATAAAGCTTATACCTAATGTAAATATGAAGGTTAAAAATATATCTCTTGTTCACGGACAGATAGTAGCTGATGTAGAAGATTTAGTTTATTCTAAGGATAAGGAAACCTTAAAGCCTCAAGAAGAAAAGATAATTTATCACATGGATAGGAAAACTACTGAGGATTCCTATACAAAATTTAGAGCAGCAATGGATGTTAAGATTCCTAATAAATACGAAAGTATTAAAGAATATGCAATGCTCGTTCCAGATATAGCAGCACTTTTATGGAGACTCTTTAAGGATCCAAGAGTGGATTCTAAAACTAAGGCAAAGGTAGCAGCCGTGGCAGGATATCTTGCTATCCCCATTGATATATTACCGGATTTTATACCATTTGTAGGCCAAATAGATGACATTGCAATAGCTTTTTATGGGTTAAATACTATACTAAATGAAGTTCCTGAGGAAATAATATTAGAAAACTGGCAGGGAAAGGGAGATATAATTCTTATTGTAAAAAAAGGAGTAAAGACAATTTCAAACTATGTTGGTGCAGATAAAGTAAATAAGCTTGGCTCATATATAAAAAGGGGTATGGAGAAAATGGGGAAAAAGGTTGAAATTACGCATAACAATGTAGAGGAAAACAACCATTAATTAAGGAATATTCCTCGATAAAAGTAAAAAATTGCCGGGGAAATATGGGGGAATTACGATGTAATTTCCCTATAAATTTCCTTAAAATAATTATGAGTAAAATTCATATCCATTTTTTCCGGCCTTTTTTACCCTGTACATTGCAAGATCAGCCTTTTTTATTAATTCGTCCATTACAAACCCGTCTTTGGAGTAAATTGAAATACCTATACTCACACCAATGGTAAATTCATGATTATTAATATATATTTTTTCATTTATCACTTCAATAACACGTGAAGCAATTATTTTAAGTATTATGTCATCAACTATATAAGGTATTAAGATAACGAATTCATCTCCGCCTATTCTGGCCACAGTATCAATATTTCTTACGCTTTTTGTAAGACGTCTACTTACTTCCTTAAGAACTTCATCACCAACATCATGTCCAAAATTATCGTTTACAGGTTTAAATCCATCTAAATCCAAAAATAAAATTCCAAGCATGAAGTTACTGCTGTCATATTTTTTTAGATAATCATCAAATAAGGATAATAAGTAGCATCTATTTACAAGTCCAGTCAATTTATCCGTATAAGACAGCTTGTATAAATGTTTGGAAAGTGTTTCTTCGTCTTCTAAGCGAGCATGAAGAAGTTCGAAGGTTCTTAAAATAATGTATACATAGTAAAGCATGATGAAAAAACCAATTACATTTAGGAAGATTATTATCTTATTTATAAGTACGGCTATTTCGAAAAATTTTATTATGAGGCTTACAAGGGTTACTACATATAAATAAGTTACAATGGCTATAGAATTAGCCATAAAGTCTTTTTTTAAATTTTTGCGAGTTTGAAAAATGCGCCTAATAAATAAAAGAGTAAGCTGCAATATATTTGCTATTGATGCCCTAATAATAATAAGTTCATAGTTTATTCTTTCTGCCCAATTTAGTCCCAGAAAGTGATTAGCCCTTCCAATTACAAGTAAATATATCATCAAACAAATAAATCCTATAGATAATAATGTATTTAAAACCAACGTGATGATAAGACTTTTATTTTCAGTAATACATATTTTTTTAAACAATGCTTTCTCTTTAATGTTAATACACATCATAAACCACCTTTTAAAGTAGTATTTTATATTAAATTAGTTTTCCTAATATTATAGTATGTTTGTAGTAGAAAATATGACCTTGATATTTTTATAACACTTGAATATTTGGGATATAGTTGCATAACAGGAATATATGTGGTAAGATTTTATAACGGCATTGGCGTACATATATGTTTTACAGGAAGACAAATGGGTTATTCGGTGTATTAATTATGAAAGAAATCATATAAATCAGCATAGGGGGCGGAAAGGTATGAAGCGTATATTAAAAAAGTTCAGAAATTTAAAGATTAAAACAGTAATTTTGTTTATGTCAGTGTTTTCAATATTATGCTTAGTTTTAATAAGTGAAGTTGGATATAAGGGAATGAACAAAATTAATAATCATTTAGGTGAGGTATATGATAGCAAACTTCTGCCTATTTCATATGTTGGAGATATTAGAGGAGATGTACTAAAGATTAGACTATCTATATCTAAAATGTCACAAGAGAATAGTATTGTAAATACCAGTGAAATAGATGAATATGATGAAAAAATTAAGGGAAGATTTCAAGCTTATAAGGATAGCAATATGCAAGATGATGAAGAAAAAATGCTTTTAAGTGTTGAGGATCAATATAATGTTTTTATAAATGCATGGCAAAAGAAAAAGGATAGAGTAAAAAACGGCCAGAAATTAACTACAAGTGAATTAAGTGAATTACACGACCTAGGGGAAGAAGTAGATATGAGTATTGAAGCTCTTAAATATATGAATATGTACTCAGCAGAAGATTTAAATATTAAGGGTGATGAATTGTATTATGGAAGAAAAAAATTACTTATATTAATTATTTCAATATGCATATTTGTTTTTGGAACTATTTCTTATATGATTATTAAGTTTATAAATGCTTCAATGAAAAATCACATAAATAGTTTAAATACAGTAGCTGAAGGTGATTTTAGGATTTCATTAGATACAGAAAGCAAATCAGAATTTGGGCTTATGAATAGGGCACTGGCTAAAACTATTGACAATATTTCTAGTATGATAACAGAAGTCAAAGAAAGATCTAATTTTATAGATAAGAAGTCTAGTGATTTATCCACTATAGCAGATGAGATGTCAGCTTCCTCTGAAAATGTAGCAAATTCTATACAGGATGCAGCGGAGGGGACAAGTTCCCAAGCTGAAGAAATATCCACTATAGTAAATATTTTAGATGATTTTAGTGTGGAATTAGAAAATATCATACAAGCTATAAAAGGCATTGATGGAAAATCACATCATATAAGTGCTATGGCAAATGAAAGTGATGTTAATATGTTAGCACTGGTAAAGTCTATAAACAATATAAAAGATTCCTTTGGTGGATTTGCAAGTAAGGTTATAAATCTTGGTGAAAATATTAGTCAAATAAATGAAATAACTGAGGTTATAAATAATATAGCTGATCAGACAAATTTACTTGCATTAAATGCAGCCATTGAAGCAGCTAGAGCGGGAGAAGCAGGAAAGGGATTTTCAGTAGTTGCAGATGAAATAAGAAAACTTGCAGAGCAGTCTAAAGTTTCTTCTAAGAATATTAATTCTTTAATTGACGGCATTTCAAGTGAAACTAATGTAATGGTTAAAAATACAGGAAATATGGAGGAGGAGTTAACGAGCCAAGTAAACATAATAAATGTTACAATTAATTCCTTCAAAAATATATTGAAAGCAGTAGAAGAAGTTATACCTGAAATAGAAGCAGTCAATTCTACAGCTTTAAATATAAATGAGGAAAAGGATATAATATTAGAAAAGATACAACAGGTTTCTGCAATTGCAGAAGAGGTATCGGCATCTTCAGAAGAAATTGCAGCAGCTGCACAGGAAAGTAATTCATCATCTCATCAAGTGGCAAAAACTTCTGAAGAATTAAGCAGCATGACCAAAGAGATGATGAATGATGTGAAAAAGTTTAAGCTAGCAAGTAATGAGAAGGGGAATGAACCTGGTAATCAGCTAGTAGTAAATGACGAATATGAGTTAATAAATAGTGATGAGAATGCTAGTGTGCAAGAACTAGCGGCTGTTGATGAAGAATCGTATATGGAATAAACTTATAAATAAATAGTATGTTATTTTACGAAGGCTTTTTTAGAAAAAAGCCTTCGTTTTTTTAAGCACTCAAGTCAAAATTTAAAATCTATATTGTATTATGTAAAGAGCGCACATATGTCTATAAATGGAATACCTACCAGTACTATTACATAGATTTTAACAGTAATTTAATGTAAAATTTACATTGTATTAATTTTTACATAAAGGGTGGAGGAAGAATACATGAATTTTAAAAGAGTTTCAAGGTTAATGATCACAACTATCTTAGCTGTTGCAGTTGCACAGGGATTTAATCCAATAAGTGTACAAGCTGAAACAGTAGAGGGAACAAACAATGTAAAAAGAGTTCAAGGCTTAGACAGATTTAAAACATCAAGAGCTATTGCAGAGGAAATAGGCTTTGGTGAATTAGAAAACGTAGTTATTACATCTGGTTTTGGTTTTGCAGATGGATTAAGTGCTAGCACTCTTGCTAAAAAGTTAAATGCTCCACTAC